>JAPKEK010000344.1 GCA_028822125.1 Pseudomonadales bacterium
ACCCGACCAGGGGCCCATCAGGGTTGTCCACGGAGACTATGGTTTCCATAACTGCCTGATAGCCGAGGATTCAACTGTAGCCGCTGTAGTCGACTGGGAAATATCAACCCTGGGCGACCCGCTGGCTGACCTGGCTTATGCCCTGAATCAATGGTCAGACCCAACTGATAGCACGCCACCGGCACCGGAATCCGCGACTAACCTGCCAGGGTTTCCTAGTCGGACAGCGCTTGCTGACCGCTATGCAAAGCGAACTGGCCGGGACCTGTCCAACATCAATTATTATATTGGCTTTAATCGCTGGAAGAGCGCCTGCATCGTCCATGGGGTTTACGCCCGTTACCTTGAAGGCAAGAAAAGCACCGAAGGAATCGATCTACCTGCTCTAAAAAGCCGTATTGAATTGTCTTTGGACTTTGCCGAACAGGCCATTAGTCGGCTGTAGAGCCGAGCCAGCGAAGTGCGTCAGCAAAACAGGCCCCGGCATGTTTCAAGGTGTGCCCACCCACACCAAACTCGAACCGGATCGGGTAACCGGCATAGCGCAATGCCGAAGCCACGGCCTTATTTGCCAACCCCCAGTCACCAAATAGGGTCTGCGCATCGTTCTCTCCGCTCTGAAGAAATACTCTGATCGGTTTACGCGGCGTTGTTCGAATTAGATAGGGATAGTTGTGCCCACCCCAGATATTGGTGAAAGACCCGCAATGAGAAATCACATTGGCAAACGAGGCTGGAAAATGCCAGGCTGCATTAAAAGCCGCGATCCCGCCACTACTGATACCACAGACAATTCGATCTGACGCTGCAGTCGATATTCTGCAGTCCAGGCTGACTTCAGCAAGCGGTAGTATCTCTTCTATCAGAAAACGACCATAGTCCGCCGTTAACCTGTCGTATTCCCAGCTACGCTGGGCCTGCGACGGGCCATAGGATTCAATGGGCACATCCGGCACATGCTGCGCCGCCGGCACGCCCGGATTGATGAAGGCGGCAATGGTATTACCAATCGCCTGGGTATGATGCAAATGGTCCAGCACCCGCGTCGCTCTCACTGCGCCTGAGCGGGACAGATAAGCAGCACCATCATTGAAAAAAATATTCTTCATATCAGCAGCTGAATCAACGCTAACGGGTCGGTAAAACCAGATATCTCGCGTACTGTGAGGGTATATACGGCTGGCGGACCAGTCTGCCAGCTTAACAATATGGCCTTGCAAACCAGGGGAAAGCGCCTGAGCCTCGATGCTCGGCGTGTAAAAGTCACTGGGGTGATTTAACGCCTCCCGAACATCAGCATTACTGCATCCGTTAACGCTCTCTGGCGCTGCTTGATCCAGATTGAGTGCCAGATAATCCGTGATCTTCATGGGCATAATGCCTGCCTCCTGCCAGCAACCTTTCCTGGCCTATGTAATTCCTGATAAATAACTGATGCGACCTTACCGGTTGCTATAGAGCCACTCCAGCGCAAGTTGACTCAAAGCTTTGATGCCAACCGGTAAAGCCTTGTCATTCACATAAAAGTAAGGCGAGTGGTTGCTGGCTATTTCTACAGTCGGGTCATCATGGTCCACACCCAGTGCAAAGAACAGACCGGGTATCTCGTTCGCATAAAAAGAAAAATCTTCCGCGCCCATGTAGGGCTTCACTTCGGTTGCCAACCCGCCTAACGCGGTTCTTTCCAGAACCGGACGCATGGCATTGGTTAATTTGGCGTCGTTAAAGGTCACAGGGTAACCAAGATCAATTGAAACTAACGCTTTTGCACCCAGGCTCATAGCGGCCTGTTGTGCAGTTCGTTTTATCAGCGCCTGAACCTGCTCACGCATCACCGGGTCTAAGGTACGAATGGTGCCGGTTAACTTAACGCTTTCCGGAATAATATTCCCTCTGTTACCGCCATGAATAGAACCAATAGTAACCACCGCAGGTGCCTGACTGATGTCCAACTGCCTGCTGACTACCGTCTGCAGGGCATTAATAACCTGGGCCGCTGCGGTAATAGGGTCCACGCCACTCCAGGGCATGGAACCATGAGCCTGTTTGCCTATGATTTCTATCTCCAGCGTGTCGGCTGCAGCCATAAAACCGTCGGCCTTGTACATAATCGATCCGGTTTGCCCAGGAAACACATGCAGGCCAAAAATAGCCCCGGGTGCATACCGGCCACCCAGTACACCCTGTTTGATCATTAATTGAGCGCCGCCCTCTTCACCCCTGGGAGGGCCTTCTTCAGCAGGCTGAAAAATAAACTTGACGTTACCTGGAATCCCTTCTCTCATCTGCGATAGCACCTCAGCGACGCCCAGGAGAATGGCCATATGAGCATCATGACCGCAGGCATGCATAACGCCAGTTTCAACGCCTTGCCACAAGGTGGTTACCTTAGATGCAAAAGCCAGGCCTGTTTTTTCTGTCACCGGCAAACCGTCCATATCGGCTCGTAGTGCCACTGTTGGACCACTCAGCCCACCTTTAAGAACGGCAACCACGCCCGTGTGAGCGACACCCTGCTCGATCTCATCAAATCCCAGGCGATTCAATTCATCAATTATCTTTCTGGCGGTTTCAAACTCCCTGTTGCCCAGTTCAGGATGGGCATGAAACCAGTGTCTGTTAGCAATTGCCTGCGGCAGCACCTGATTGGTTAGCGTTTCGACCTCTTCCTGCCAGTCGGCGCCGGCAAACGGTTGCAACAGCAGCGCCATCGCCGTCAATCCAAGCAGTAGGGGATATTTTATCTTACACATATAACACCTCTTCTATTAGCCAGCACCTGCAGGCGGTCCATTTCATCGATCAGTCGTGTCCCAGTAACGACTCTATAAGGTCAACGCAGCCATTTTGTCCCTGATTACCTTTCCCCAGTTACTGCACGGCAGATCCGCTCAAGCAATCCAAAACGACAGCAACTGCCTTGGCATTCCCTATCGCCATTACAGCATCAAACTATCGACCCGGCCACTTCCACAACGGCAGATCTAAATCCGGGTAATCCTGTAACCGGGATTCACTGAACTCTTTACTCAGTCTAATATGCTGGCAATTTGGCTCATCCTGGAGGGGTCTGATCAAACCAGGCGCGTGCGATGTCACCCACAGTTGCGTTGACGCAGAACATTTTGCCATCAGCCGTGCTAGTGGAGGCAATAAATCGGGATGCAGACTGGTCTCTGGCTCATTCAGAACCATCAGTTCTGGTGGCCTGGGCGTCAACAAAGCCGCAATCCACAATAGATATCTCAGGGTTCCGTCTGACAATTCTGCCTGGTTCAGAGGGCGTAACAGTCCTGGCTGGTGAAATAACAGTGCGAATCGACCCTTCGACTCTTCCACGGTCACGACCGCACCCGGAAAGGCATCATCCACGGCCTGTGCAAGCGCGAGTTCATCACCAATTTCATTAATCGTCTGCCAGGCAGCGGCAAAGTCGCTGCCATCATGGCTCAATACTGGTGTACGGGTGGCCACATGCGGCTCCCGGACCGGAGACAGTCGATCGGTTCTGAAATGGTCGTAAAACCGCCAGGAACGAATAGATTCACGCAAATGCAAAGCTTCTGGCGCCATTCGAGGATCTGCCAGACGCATCAACATACTGTCAAAACTGTGTAGATGATGCTCAATGACCTGCCAGGCGCCCGATTCCTGCCTGGCTCTGACCACGGGTCCACGTCGATCGACCATGACACGACTGGGATGGTAGTGTTCGCCAAACCAGATTGCCTCGCGTTTGATCACCGGATCTTTTGCAAACATGGTTCTTGGCACAGGTTCAGGCAAGCCAAAATCGATGGCATAACTGAAATCATCTCTGACAAATCCTAACTGCAACTGGATAGGTTTCTGCCTTGGCCCACCCTGCACTGGTACCTGACCCTTTTTCATACCGCGACTGAGCGTTTCTGGGCCAGCCCAGAGAACCGAATCTAGACCACCCTCAGCGGCAATACTGCTGGTAGCGGTTCCCAATGCGGTGTCTGAGAGTAATCGAAGCGCCTTATAAAGATTCGATTTACCACTGCCATTAGCACCGGTAATCAGGTTGAGCCTACCCAGGGGAAGGCGAGCTTCTTTCAGGGACCGATAGTTAGACACAGCC
>JAPKEK010000345.1 GCA_028822125.1 Pseudomonadales bacterium
ATGAAATCCAGAGGTCGTTCAAGTTGAGCAGTCAGTGAGGGGGTTAATTTAATCGTACCGCCACGGGCAAAAGCGTAAGCCTGGGCGGGTGTTGCTGCGGTGCCATAGCCCCAGGCATCCAGTGAATAGGCCGAATGTACATGCAGGTCGCCCCAGTAGACCTGTTTTATGCCAGGCTGGTACTGAGGGCAATGTGCATTGTCTGAAGGCAGGGCTTGCAGAGGAATGAACAAGGCTAATATGATGCTAACTAGTCGTTTCAATTCATGTTCCCCTGTAAGCTTTACGTGATTGGTATTACATCTGGTACCTGAAGAAGACGCTGGCGTGCCTGGGCCTGACCGGCTGACCGAAACCCATGGCAAAAGCCGAGAAGATAGACCGCGACTGAAAATAGAATTCATCAGTTGCGTTGCGAATAATGATTCCGCCTTCCCACTTATCATCGGCGCTTCTATAGCGGGCACTGATATTCATTGTCTTGTGGTTGTCTTCAAGTACTTCAGGGATATTTTCAGTTCTGCTGTAGTAGTCGTCTTTGAGACTGTAATCAGCTCGTAGCGTTAGAACCGCGCCGCTGTCCAACGGCATATCGTAAGCGGCGGTCAGGGCCAGGGTATAGTCTGGAGTGAAAGGTAGATCATTGTCCTTAGATAATGTAATACCGGAGGAAACCAGGGTACCTTTAAATGAATCGATCTCATCCCTGAGAAATCCTATATTCAGGCCCAGCATAAAATTATCACTCATCAGCGTTGTTAGCTCTATTTCTGTTCCAGAAATGGTGGCGGCACCTAGATTAGCTTTAGAGGTATTATCACCCACCCCAGGCGTGTTAGATGTTGCGGAAATCTGCATATCCTCATAATCCATTCGGAAGAACGCTATATTCGCCCTGGCTCTGCCATTAGAAAAAGTTGTTTTGAAGCCCAATTCGTAGTTCTTGACGAATTCTGGATCATAGTTAGGTAGTGGGTCAGGTACGGCGCCGGTAAAACGAGCCGGATATCCACCATCCCGGAAGCCTTCAGAATAAGTAAAATAGGCCATCGTATTATTTGCCGCGTCCCACGATATACTCATCATTGGCGTATTTTCTTTAACAGATAAGCTACCTGACTGCTGCGATATAGAAGTAGCACGTTCGGTATCCATAACGAAGGTCTTGTCGCTGATTGTGTAACGTGTGCCAAGGGTCAGGTGTAAATGGTCTGATAAGTCATAGGTGAGCTGGGTGTAGATCGCTTTGCTGTCATTGTCTATGTGCCTGGCTAGGTCCTGAAACCAGTAATTAGGAGGAGTGACTCCCAGGAACGGCACGTGGGCAATTTGATTGAAGATGTCCTCAACGCCTTCCTCGCGGAAGTAATACAGACCGATTACATAGTGGAGCCTGTCATCCATGGCGTTTCCGGTAATCTGGAATTCCTGGGACAGTTGCTCCTGGCTGTATTCGGGATGCATATTTGCAAAAACAATGTGTGGAGAATAGTCGAGATCATTGAATAAAAAGATATCGAATTCGCGATAAGAAGTGATTGATTTGACTTCAGCATCGCCAATGGACCAGTTGATTGTTAGGTTGGCACCTAAAACTTTGATGTCCTGGTTCGCCTTGACGAGGTTGCCATCAAAGTCGGTGAATACACTATTGTTGGCGTAACGACCAGCGTTCCAGTACGGCCCATAGCAGGCGGGATTAGAAGCCTGGCCGTCTGCGCTTGTGCAGGTTGCTGGATCACCGCTCCAGAATACATTCCAGAAGTTGCCGAATACGCCAGGTGATCCTGCGCCAGCTGTTTGGTTGCCGTTGAACATGCCAATCCCGGCTAATGGAACTGCCGCGCCGGGAGTGCTGTTGTCTTCTGAATAATCAAAGGAAAAATCGATGGATACAGCGTCGCTCAATTCACCGCCGATCTGGGCTCTGATTCCCCAGACATCTTCACTGCCCAGATCGTAATTGTTATATTGAAGTGCTTTGACGTAGCCATCTCGCTCTCTCGAAAATGCCGTTAGGCGACCACCAAAAGCATTACCCAGGGGTACATTTACGGTTACCTTCGCTTCCTGATGGCCATCCTGACCCATTGCCAGTTTGAACGTGCTCTCGAATTCACCGCTGGGTTTCTTTGATACGATGTTAACGGCTCCACCGATGGTATTACGGCCAAACAGGGTTCCCTGGGGTCCCCGAAGTACTTCGATTCTTTCTACATCGATCAGGTCGAATGCGTTGCCCACCATGCGGCCTGTAAAAACGCCATCCAGGTAGATACCGACTGCTGGGTCTTCAACAATTATGAAATCAGCCTGGCCCATGCCTCGCATATAGACAGTGGGTGATTTTATTCCACTGGTTGGCTGAGCATTTTCAAAATGGACATTTGGTACTATCTGACCGACCACATCAATGCTGGTTGCACCCATGGCATCGAGCACTTCAGAGGATAATACGGAAACTGAAGTGGGTACGTCCTGAAGCCGTTCTTCCCGTTTTCTGGCAGTTACAACAATCTCTTCCAGCATCCTGGCACTTTCTTCGGCTTGGCCGATTATTGGCACAGACATCCAAAAAGCGGTACAGAGCAGGGTTGCTATTAATATGATTTCTTTTCTCATAATTTCTTTCTTTCTAAAGGTCAGCAAATTGTTAGCTCTTTACAGGTTATTATTTTTCTGTGATTGCATACTCGTTTTGGTTTGGTTTGGTTTGGTTTGGTTTGGTTTGGTTTGGTTTGGTTTGGTTTGGTTTTAGTTTATCCGTTGACTGTTACAACGGTGTGTTTGAATTCAGACCCAATAACAGCCGGCCATAGGCTTCGCTGGAAACGTCGAGGTCGAAAACGGTATGGCAGGAGAGCGTTTCAAGGTCGCGCAGTGCGCGCTGCAGCGGGTTCTGAAGGTTGTGAGCTGAGGAACCACTGGCTTCGGACACGTCTCGGACAATGTTCCTGGCGTCGCGGACCACATGGCCAATGCGAACCCGGAAGGCTGCCCGGGCAATATCAGGACAAATGTCGCCACTCTCACCCCATTGCATAACTTCTCTGGCAATCTGTAGGAGGGCCTGCTCGGTGTTGTTGAGTCGAACGGTTAAGTGCGCCAGTTTGGATTGGGCAAGGGCACGATCAGACAGTTTATTCTGGGTGCCATAGACCATTCGCTGCAGAAGGCTCTGCTTGAATAAATCGACTGTTTTCTTAGCGCATCCGACCGCTGGTGCTGCTGCGGTTAATCCCAGTACTGGCAGCATGGGCATTCGATAGGTTGCTGTCTTGTGGATGGCAGCGCCTGGCGAGTCTCCTGCTCTCATATCAGTCAGTTGTTGACGTAGATAACCAGGCACAAAAGCGTCCTTGACTGCGATATCGTTACTGCCTGTGCCTGCCATTCCTGACATTTGCCAGGTATCTATAATTTCAGCCTGCTCGATAGGCAGCGCATACATGCATAATTCAGGCGGATCTGCTCCTTCAGTGAGCGCGCCAACCATAACCCAGTTGGCATGCATGACGCCGGTACCCCATTGCCATTGGCCGGTAAGGCGAAAGCCGCCCTCTACCGGTGTCGCCACACCGCGGGGTGCCAATGCCCCAGGGGCAATGATGTAGGGATGTTTGCCAAAGATATGATCCTGAGCTTCCTGGTTATACAGGCCGATCAACCAGTTGTGCTCCATACAGAAAGTGACCACCCAGGCAGTGGATATATCAGCTGCCCCGAGGATCATCCCGAGCTGCATAAAGCCTTCAAGGCTGAATTCGAAGCCGCCGTATTTCTTTGGTACAAAATAGCGATAAGCCTGAGTTTTTTCGATGGCTTGCATGACACTGTCGACGGGTTTGCGGCCTCGCTCGGCTTCAGCCGCATTTTCTTCAATCATGGGCACTAGAGACTGAATGCTTTCGATTAGTTGTTGTTCATTGTTTAACATACAAATTTCCTTGCTCCATTCCCGGAGCTGATGCTTATTGTGTCATTTGTGGTTAAAATGTCAATTTAATTGACAAATATCAGTCGGGTAACTCAATTCTCCCACAGTCGATGAATTCAGGACTTAGCTGATGAAAGGTTTGGGTAGGCCGCGCAGTGTTGAGCC
>JAPKEK010000346.1 GCA_028822125.1 Pseudomonadales bacterium
CTTCGGCGATTTAGCAGACTCTCGACAGGCAGTTCGAACCGGTGGCCGGCTTTTCAACTCATCTGCAGGCACCCCAGCAAGCCCGAGGCCATGAAAAAAGAACCGCTATTGATGTGATTAACTGGTTTGCCGATTCGAGCAAATTTATGAACGTTCAGCGCCAGCACTGAGTTCTACCAACTGCTCACTCTCTTGCCACAGTTGGCCGCACAGGTCTTCGTCCTCAGCCAGCTGCGAACAGCTCTCGAGCCGGGTCTGGTCAAAATACTTACCAGTAACCTCCGCCAGTGAACTGTCACTGGCCAGCTTAACGGTTGTCTTCGCGCCTTCCTGTGGCGTAATAAACATTAAATCGACCAGCTTGCGCACCAGCCAGGGCAGATCACGCATGATGTCGGTACGCACACCGCCGGGATGTAAGCAGTTAGATGTCACATCCGTGACTGCCAACCGCCTGGCCAGTTCAACGGAAAATAACACGTTGGCCAATTTTGATTGAGCGTAAGCTGTCTGGCTATTATATTTTTTCTCTCCTCGAAAGCTGCCAAAATCGATCTGGCCCTTCTTGTGTAGCATAGATGATACCGTGACAACGCGGGCCGATGGAGTTGCCTTTAATACATCCAGCAACAGGTTAGTTAAAAGAAAATGTGACAGATGATTCACGCCAATCTGCAATTCGAAACCATCGTCGGTTAATTTTTTCCGGGCCGGAAATACGCCGGCGTTATTAATCAAAACATCCAAACTATCGTATCGCTGCTTAAATTCGCCCACCAGATCACGCACAGATTCAAGCGAGGCCAGATCTACCGGCAAATTGATTGCGGGCTGCCGGGCAACCGCATTGATTTCCGCCAGAGCCGCTTGTGTTTTATCCCCCGGCTTGCAGGCCAGCACCATGCTGGCCCCCAGTTTAGCCAGTTCAATTGCGGCGACCTTGCCAATACCACTGTTACCACCGGTTATCAGTATCCTTTTATTTTCCATAGCGACCTTTTCACCCGACCAGATAGGAATATCTAGAGCCTATTACCAAACCACCCTAAATGCCACTTGCGGTGCATACCATTGCGTGAACAGTTACTGTATAAACCAGGATCCGCCGATCTTAGAACAAACATCCTGCAAACAAGTGAAGGCTCAGTCAGATCTGCCGGTGGCAGCGCCGGGATCACCAGCTCAGCCTGTTCAACGCGCCCACTTTCATAAACGAAGAAAACGAACCTGGGCTGCTGTATGTTGACTCTCGGCCCACAAACATTCTTTAGAAAAGGATTCTCCTATGGATTTATCAACAATCAATTACTTCGCGGTAGTCGCAGCAGTTGCAGTAGGGTTTCCCATCGGGTTTCTCTGGTATGGACCCTTGTTCGGCGAGCAGTGGATGGTATGCGTCGGCTTGACCGAAGACAAGATTCAACAGGGCTCCAACATGACAAAAGTGTTCGGCGTGACACCGGTTTTTCAATCTATCATGGTATTATTTCTGGCCCTGTTTTTCTATGGAGATCCAGCTTCCACTGATCTGATCACTGCAGGCAGTAGTGCATTCTACGGCTTTCTCGCAGGATTTGGTTGGGTTGCCATGACCATTGGTGTTAATGCCGCTTTCGAGCAGCAATCCTTTAGATACACGGCCATCGTTGGCGGCTACTGGATAGTCGTATTCACCCTAATGGGGTTAATTCTCGACGCATGGAAATAGGCTTTTCATGTTTTTCTCGAATCAGGATTAACAGAGGGGCAAATGACTTTTGCTTTTTAAAGTTCCTGTGTGTCAATCAACAATATCCGATCAGTGTGTGGTTCGTTATCTGCCAGACCCTTGACCTGAAGACGAACAAGGTTAATCTCGCAGGACATGTCCTACCGATCAGCACAGGCTGTCTACTATTTTCGATGGCGCTAGCTGGTTAAAATTCCATTCGATAGCATGGCCAACAGTTTCAGGATAACCGGGACTCTTTTATAGCTCGAAAATGTCGCTATTAAGTGCCATATTGCAGCTATTTTCGTGAGCGTCTTAGCCTACAATGCAGCCATGACTCTTTCTACTCTGGACTGGTTTCTTATCGGCGCTTATTTTGCGGTGTCGCTCACTGTGGGCTTGTGGGCATCTAAACTGACCCAGCAGGACACGCGCTCTTTCTTCTTGGCTGGGGGCAATATGCCCTGGTGGCTATTGGGTGTCTCCATGGTTGCAACGACCTTCTCCACCGATACACCAAACCTCGTGACCGACCTGGTGAGACGCCATGGCGTCTCTGGCAACTGGGCCTGGTGGGCATTCCTGCTCACTGGCATGCTAACCGTATTCGTCTACGCAAGACTCTGGCGGCGGTCAGAGGTACTGACAGATATCGAATTTTATGAATTACGCTACAGTGGCAATGCAGCCGCATTTCTCCGTGGATTTCGTGCCTTCTATCTAGGCCTGGTGTTCAATGTAATGGTCATAGGCGCCGTGAGTTTAGCCGCTATAAAATTCGGGGAAATCATCCTGGGCTGGCCTGGTTGGGTCACCCTCACTATTGCCGGTTCCATAACCTTGACTTATTCGGCCCTGGGCGGCCTCAAAGCCATCATCATCACCGACTTTTTCCAATTCAGCCTGGCCATGCTTGGCTCCTTCTGGGGCATGTTCTATATCCTCGGATTACCAGAGATTGACGGCTTATCTAATCTAATCACTCATCCCAATGTCACCGACAAACTCGCCTTATTACCTGATATGTCAAACCCCAATGAATGGGTGCCCGTTCTGCTGGTGCCTCTGGCCGTCCAGTGGTGGGCAAGTTATTACCCGGGCGCCGAACCAGGTGGTGGTGGTTACATTGCTCAGCGGATGTTTTCCGCGAAAAATGAGCAGCATGCTGTGGCTGCGACTTTCCTCTTTAACCTGGCGCATTATGCCGTGCGTCCCTGGCCCTGGATCCTGATTGCCCTGTGTTCGCTCATCATATTCCCAGAACTAACAGATATTCAAAAGGCATTCCCAGCGCTTGCCGCAGATAAACTTGACCATGATGTCGCCTACGCGGCCATGCTCACGTTACTGCCACCGGGGCTGCTGGGGCTGGTCGCTGCCTCTCTCATGGCAGCTTTCATGAGCACCATGTCCACCCAACTGAACCTGGGAGCAAGCTACCTGGTAAATGATCTGTACCACCGTTTTATAAGACCCCAAGCGACGCAAACAGAACTGGTCACTGCAGGACGGTTATTTACCATCATTACCCTCATCCTAGGGGGCGGCTTTGGACTCCTGCTGACCAGCGCCAGCCAGGCTTTCAACCTGATGCTCATGATAGGCGCTGGGACCGGCCTCATTTACATCCTTCGCTGGTTCTGGTGGCGCATCAATGCCTACACCGAGATCATTGCCATGGTAAGTTCTCTTTTTATTGCGGGTTACTTTAATTTCAGTGATTCTAACCTGGAAGGCTGGCAGAAAATTGTGGTCGGAACCTTGATCACGACGATTGTATGGATCACTGCAACTTACCTGACACCCGCCGAGAATGATCAAACCCTGCGAAATTTTGTCGATAAGGTGAATCCAGGTGGCCCTGGCTGGAGAAAATATCCTCTTGGAGATTCAACGGTCCCCTGGCCTGTGCCACAGGGGATTCTTTGTATGACATTAGGTTGCTTTGTGGTTTATGGATGCCTGCTGGGTCTTGGCCACCTGATCTATGGTCATATAGAAACCGGTTCAATATTAATAGGGCTGGCGCTGGTTGCGTCATTTGGCTTAGCCAGGGCATGGAAGTAGGGCATGGAAGTAGGGCTTGGAAAGAGAGCATGGAAAGAGAGCATGGAAAGAGAGTATAAAAATAAGGTCATCCGCTCCATGCCAGGCCCAACGGAGCACCATCATCGCCCTCAGACAGGACCCATTCCCCGGTAACCCGCAAACAACCGCTGCAGGTAATAACGATGCACTTCACCCCTCACGGACTGGCTTTTACATATCGCTGCAGCCACTGGTCCTGCTCCCAAAGCATATGGAGAATACTTTCCTTACCTCGATAACCATGGCTTTCCTTCGGCAGGATCACCAACCTGGCAGGGGCGCCCAGGCCTTTGAGCGCATTG
>JAPKEK010000003.1 GCA_028822125.1 Pseudomonadales bacterium
CTGCGATGTCGTGAACAGGTTACCGACAGCCCAACCTTCATTGCCGGTATCAATAGCTTCGACCAACTCAGCCAGTTTCTCAAACACATTGACCAGGCTTTCAGCGGCAACCTGTCTGCTTTTGAAGTTATGTGGAATAATTATTACCAACTGGTAACGACGCCGCCCGCTTTAAATAAGGCGCCTTTATCCTCGGAATATGCATACTATGTGCTGGTGGAGGCCATGGGGGCAAGCCAGGAGCAAAGCCAGCTGGCCCTGGAACAGGCCCTTGAAAAAGAACTCATCGCCGATGCAGTCATTGCTCAGTCAGAAACCCAAAGGCAGCAACTCTGGGGCTTACGCGATGATGTGGCCCAGGTATTTCAGTTCGCGCCTGTTATTCTATTTGATGTCAGCCTGCGCATATCCCGTATGGAAGACTACGTGCAGACGGTTAACGCTAAACTTGCAGACAGCTTCGATCACTACCAGAATTTTACCCTGGGTCATATGGGAGACGGCAACCTGCACTTTGCCATTAGCGCCGGTGATGGCGACGCTTACGCACGAAAGCTAATTGAGACAGCCGTCTATGAACCGCTCAGGGAAATTGCCGGCTCAGTTTCAGCCGAACACGGTGTCGGCCTGGAAAAGAAACCCTATCTGCATCTGGTCAGAAGCCAGACTGAGATTGATCTCATGCGAAGAATGAAAAGTAGCCTTGACCCCAACGGCATCCTCAATCCCGGTAAGATTTTCGATTAACCTTTTTAGCAAATTATTCTCTACCAGGTTATTCGTCGCCACCCCTGAACAAAGCCTTAATCTCTCCGACGGATTTATCTATTAATCCAGGTAGTGCTGCAGCAAAACTCCCCAGCACGACGATCGCATTTGAAGTCGCGCCATTTTCCGTCGCGAGCGAGAGTCTGGCGCTCAGGGCAACATTAACCTTGTCAACTTCTCTATACATGTCCAGAAGGCCTTTCAAGTCAGATTCTATTTCAAACCCCTGCTCGGCGCGAAACAGCTGCCGCACGGCATACATGGAAATGGTTCGATACATGGTTTCATCATCATTTGCCAGCGGCAGGTGAAACCTGGCCATGGGCTTGAACACCTCTAACCGTGGGCAACCGCTGATTGGTAGTATCAGCCCCATGAATGAGCTGAACGCTCTTTGCGCAGTTACGGTCTGCTTGACAGTCCGGTCTGAGGTGATAATTTCGAGATCCACTTCCTCAAATGAATTCATGTTCTGACTTCTACCAACTAGGTCAACTAAAGCCTCGGCGGCTGGGCAGGTTCGAACAAAATCAACTTCCAAAGGGCAATTGGGACACTGGTGAACCTTAAGATCCGTCCATGCCGGCAAATCATCGGGAACAGCATACTCCACTGTTTTCATCTCATCATCAAAGCCGACCTGCAAAGTCTCATCAAACCCTGATGATGTGGTCATGTGGTACTGAATTTCTCTCAAGGTTGCTCCTTATGGAAGGCTTCAGGGAACGCTTCACATTAAAGCCAGAAAATGTCCATATTCAGCCGTGCAATTATCGGTCTAAAGCTATACATTGAATATCTTAAGTCTATTTACACACCTATGCCCGAGGTAGGTTTGAGTGACTGAAGTTACAACTGAATTCATCGTCCAGTGTCCTGAAAGCTTAGTACCTTGACAATAACATGTCATCATCATTATCAAAAAGAAGCAACTTATGTCAGATCCAGGAAACTACCCAGTATTAGATGCCAGAACGGTTTACCTGCATGGTTGCATCGGACTACCCATGGCTGTTATCGGCTATCCACTGGCGATATGGATTCCAGCTCACTATGCCGGTGGCCTGGGCCTGAGCCTTGCCGCTGTGGGAACCATTCTCATGCTGGCTCGTTTTACAGATGTCATCACCGACCCGCTAATGGGAGAGTTATCGGACCGCTGGCGTACACGCTTTGGGCGAAGAAAACCCTGGTTGATTGCCGGTGCTCCATTGATGATGCTGGGCGTTTACAAACTATTTATGCCACCCGAGGGCATAGGCTTAATTTATTTTCTAGTCTGGTTGACGCTGTTCTTTCTGGGCAGCACCATCATCTCCCTGCCGCACCGAGCCTGGGGAGCAGAACTTTCACCGGATTATCACCAGCGCAGCAGGGTAACTGCAGCTCGGGAACTGTATGTCCTTATAGGATTAATGGTGGCAGCCGCCGTGCCCATGGTAATAGAGGTATTGGCTGATCAAGGCGGCAGTGTCAGCCAGGTTTTTACCGCCTTATGGCACGATGCCAGCAGTGCATTTACCGGTGATATTACTGATAGTAAACCAGCAGATCGAGCTGCCTTGACCGGGCCAGTACTGACCGGACTCGCCTGGGTCATTATCGGTGTCCTACCGGTCTGTGTATTTCTGGGGGTGACATTCGTAAAAGAACCGGCCAACAACAACCCTTCCAGGGTGCCGCTGAAGGAAGGTGCTATCCTGGTCTGGCGCAACGGGCCTATGCGCCGAGTACTGATGATCGCGTTGCTGGTCATATTCGGAGAATCATTTCGAAATGCTGTGTCACTGTTTTTTATCCGGGATATTGTTGGCATACCAACAATTGGCGCAGCTTACTTTTTCTATTTCATAGCCGGCCTGGCCGCCATACCCTTCTGGTTATGGCTTGGTAATGCCATTGGCAAACACAAAGCATTTTTATGCACCCTGGTCACCGTGGCCATCGTTAGTGGCGGGAATTTCTTTCTCTCAAATGGGGACTACCTGCCCTTTTTCCTGATGTTTATCGTAAAAGGCTTCTGCTTCGGCGGCCTGCAGTTCCTCCCGGTTGCCATGCTGGCTGACGTCATTGACGTAGATACCGCACGCAGCGGCGCAAATCGTGCTGGAACCTATTTTGCCATTCTCGGTCTTACTGAAAAGCTGGCGATTGCCCTGGGCACAGGCATTTCCCTGAATGTGGTTGGCCTGTTAGGGTTTGATCCGTCCGGCGGTATTGCAGCCAGCACCGAAATGGGGGTATTAAGTTTGCGGATTGTCTACTGCGGCGGTCCAATTCTGTTCTATGGGCTGGCCCTGAAGCTGATATGGTCCTACCCCCTGACACCTGCGCGGCAGGCCCGCTTACGCCAGCGCATCGAAAGGCGAAACCAACGTCTGGCGGCGTAATCCTGAGCAATCCAGTTAGACCGTTAACTTAAATGCACTGACTGAACATCAGCCGCGAGCCGATCGCTGGTTTTTTCCCCCAGCCCCAGCCCGAGCCTCAGACCAGAACCACTGCGGGCCCAGGTTCTGCGTATAACGATGCAACAATATCTGCCCTGCGAGCCTGCACCGCCCCCTGATTCACGTAACCCTTCTCGGTAATTTCCCCATCGCCCATGCTGGCCGGCTCAGCGAGCAGGGTAAACCGCTGCACTCGCTTCGAAGAACTGGGATTAAGCTGGTTATGCTGCGCTAATTTCTCGCTCACATGAGCACGAACCAGGTCACTGTTGATCATGTCCTCAAAGGTTAAAGACGCACTGTCACTGCCCCCTATTGCCTGCGCACAGGCAGCAGGGTTTGGCCAGAACATGGCCGTTATGTAGGCTTCATTCAATCCACAGATTACGACATCTCTAACCCAGGGAGAACAGGCAGCAATCAATTCAGCTCTCAGTGTACCCGCCGAAACCCAGGTTCCTGACTGCAATTTGAATTGTTCGGCAACCCGGCCTGCAAAGCACAGACCTTTTTCAGGGGTGCCGGCATCCATGAAAGACACCGCATCACCCATCTTAAAGAAGCCTTCTTCATCAAATGCTTCTGAGGTTTTCTCTGCATCATTAATATAGCCAGGTGTCACGCCCTTTGACCGGACTCTGATTTCAAAACGGTCCGCCATGGGGATGAGCTTGAACTCAGCACCCGGCATAGGCAAGCCCACCACCGTCTGGTCATCACAAGCCCAGTAACGGGAAAGACCGCAGGCGACCTCGGTGGACATAAGAGCTGTGGACATGGGCATGGGCTGGCCCTGGTATCGGACGACTAGTGCCTGTATTCGTTCATACAGGCTCACCGGCATCGCTGCTGAACCAAATGCCATACTGGTTAGGCTCGAAAAAAACACGCTGGCCAGCTCAGCGTCCTTTTCCAGCGCATCAACCAGCATGGACCAACCCAGCGGTGCACCGGCATAAGAAGTGGGCTTTACCTGCACAAGGTTTTCAAGGGTCTTATGATGCTCCCCGGGGACCGGTTTACCATCATCTAGGTAAATGCAGCCGCCAGTTGCCATAATTGAGGCAATCCGCATTACACCCGCACCAACGTGACTCCACGGCATCCAGTCAAGATATCGCGGTGGTTCAAGGGCATCATCCTCGCGCAGACCCTGTCTTGATGCCAGCATCTGACAGATCATGCCGTGATTATGGATCACGCCCTTGGGCATGCCGGTCGAGCCCGACGTAAATATATAGCGAGCCACCGTATCATGATCAATTGAATCGATGGTCTGTTCAACATCAGCGGTAACCGGTGTTGAAACCAGTGCCTCGAAGGGTGTCGCATCTAAGTGGCAATGCTGCCCTATATAAACGAGCGAGCTCTCCGCTATGGCAGTAGCAGCAAGCGCCGGCCAGACAGATTCAAAATTGTCAGCAAACACTATTCCTGGCTGGGTCCTGTCAAAAACAGCGCGTAATTTGGGGTAGGCTGCCGGAATTGAGGTATAAGCTGTACTCACCGGAACATAGGGAATAGCTGCCAGTAATGCACCCCAGGTCATCAGGAAATGCTGGATGGAAGCACCAGTCAAAATCATCAACGGTGCTTTGTCATTGCCCCGTTTATGCAATAGCCACTGCGCTATTGACCGAGCCTGGCTCATGGCGCTGCCATAAGACAATCGCTGCCATTGACCACCCGAGGATTTTTCAGCAATCAGCAAGGCATCAGGGATCTCGCGGGCCTTGCTTAAAAAG
Source organism: Pseudomonadales bacterium (assembly GCA_028822125.1). Taxonomy (GTDB): domain Bacteria; phylum Pseudomonadota; class Gammaproteobacteria; order Pseudomonadales; family Azotimanducaceae; genus UBA9926. The sequence continues at coordinate 4,964 of JAPKEK010000003.1, forward strand.
ACATGAGCCAGGCTCCATGGCAGAACTCCAGCCGGGTAGGGACTGGTTAAAATCAGGCTTTTGTCCTCTCGCTCAACGACTTTAACTCGCGGCTCAATTGCTGTTGTCATTTATCACTCCCTTTTCAATTTACAATGACCAACCGTGCTCAACACCCACCCAACCGGAACAAAAAAGCCATTGTACTCACCCCTTTACCCAGGCGGCAATTAACCTACTCTCATAATGTCTTTAGCCGCAGGCGCTTATCAGCCGCAGGTGCTTATCAGCCGCAGGCGCTTATTAGCCGCAGGCGCTAATCAGCTCATGTAAACCAACTTCCACTTCAATCACCGCGGCCAGATGTCCGTTGTAGCGACCTTACGGGAGGATGGCCTGGGTTAGACGCCTTATTGCTGCTGCGCCAGCAGAGATCGAGCTAAAGCTTTTATCCTTGGATCAAACAGCAAAGACATTGGCATCGATTCTATCAGCGTCAGCGCCTGGGTAGAGCGCCCCACTTTCTGAAGTGCCAACAGCCTGACAAACGCATAATCGGGATTTAATGGATCAAGTTCACTGGCCATCTGCAGTTGCGTAACGGCTCCCAGGTAGTCGCCTTGCCTGATCAGCATTAATGCCTTGCTATACAGCAAAGGGCCAGCATCACTGATATTTTTTATACCTGAATCCAGCGTCTCCAAGACTTTTGCCTCATCGCCAGTAAGCCGGTAAATATCAGCAAGATTCAGGTAAATTCCAATAAAGAACGGATCAATATCCAGGGCTTTAAGCAATTGCTTTATAGCCTGAGAAGTATCACCAAACTGCAGAGCCTGCGCACTGAGCATCAGCCTCCCCTCCCCTCGCCAGGCAGTCTGGGCCAGTGACAGGTCCAGTTCTTTCAGGGCATGAACGGCAGAACCAAACGGTTTTGCCTCCTTTATAGCGGGTCCCATAGCGCGCGCAGCAGCCACCCGAATCGAGCGCCTGGCATCATCCAATAAAGGTGCCAGCATCGTTGGTTTAAGAGAGATGGGTAGATAAGCGGCCTGTTGAACCGCGGCAAGCCGCAGCAGATCCGAGCTGGAGCTAAGCGCAGCAGCCAGTAGATCCGGCCTTCTGGCAATCACCTCCGAGCTAACCATGCGCAGGGCGCTGGCCTGCTCGATAGCATTGAGCTCAACATCCTGGGTCAGTTTAAAGCCCAGCAGCGGGTCAACCTGATGTCCTGATCTTAAGGCATTCAGCATTGAACGACCGGAAATTGGCGATCCATCGATTTCATCTAGGGCAGTTGTATCTTTACTGCTTTTCATCCATTGCTGCCAACGGTCTTCATGACAATCCTGGCAAAGATCGGTGGAGCCGGTAAGTTGATGCACCGCCGGGTCTGGCTTGGCAAACCGGTGATCACGCCTGAAATCAACGCCCATGTATGTTTTACCCGGCATGTGACAGGTAACACACTGCGCTGCAGTACTGGCCTTCTCATGTCGATGATGCGCTTCCAGATCATATACCTGGGGATTATGACACTGCAGACACAGACCGTTACCGGAAACCTTCAACTGATTACTGTGGGCATCATGACAATCAAGGCAACTCACGCCTGCAGCATACATTTTACTTTGCTGAAATGAGCCGTATACATAGACCTCTTCGGCTATCTGACCATCGCCCTGATAGAAGGGTCGTTGAATCCATTCCGGCGTAAAATGATCAAGAAACAGCTCCCCCGGCACAAAGCGATCGGTCAACGGCGCGCGAAGACTGTGACAGGCAAAACAGGTATCCATTGCTAGCCTATGGTTGCCTGCCTGGCCGACCCAGTGGGCCACTTTCTCAGTAGGCGATCTCTGCCAGCCAGCCCCTAGACTCGACGTTGCTCTGGTAGTTGTCGCCGTTTCGTGCTGCTCCGGTAAGGTATGGCAGGATAGGCAGCCCACATTCAATTCCGAAAACTGAGTGGCAAACCTGTCTCGCTCGACATCATAATGTCGCACCAGTCCCGATGAATGACAATCAGCACACATGCCATTCCAATTCTGCAAGGGTTGTTGCCAATCGAATCTTGCAAAACGGGCTTCACCTCTAGCTTCTTCCATGTGAAACCAGTGTTGCCCGCCCTCGCCCTGATCCCGGCTGTCCCAGGCAAAAGGGACCACCTGCAGGCGGTCTTCGCCTTTGGCGATCAAGTACTGCTGCAACGGATAATATCCAAAGGTATAACGAATGGCATAAATGCCTGTGTCGCCCTGCTCGGTCAATTCGACAAAGTAGGTTTCATCCTGTTCAAAAAACCGAGCTGTTAATCCTTCATAACTGACGACTTCACCATCGAAGCTCGCGCCAACATGCGCCCGGTCAGCTACCTGCATCGACCTGGCATGATCCGACATCTGCCAGAGAGCAACCTGCTCGGCGTGACATCCGGCACAATCGGTATCAGCCGCCGCCGGCAACATCAGGAAAATATTAATTGACGTGAATACCAATATGAACTGAAACAAAGTCACAACCACACCGCCGGCGAACCTCTGGAATGATTTGAATTATAGAGTACCGCGACTCGACTGTCTCAGTAACTTGTCTACGGATTGTCTCCCAACGGTAAATGCGCCAGGCGTTGTCAGGCGGAGGCCTTGTTCAGACTGTAGCAAAAGGATGCCAATTGCTATCGAGAGGAGCATACTCGGGACATACCCATCCCATACAAAGGCGAATCCATGTCAATCCAATTGCGTCAGATCGCACTGGTTGCTGAAAAACTCGAACCTGTTATTCAGGATCTAACCGAAATTCTCGGCATTGAACGCTGTTATGTCGATCCCGGCGTGGGGTTTTTTGGTCTTGAAAACACGCTGATGCCGATAGGCAGAAATTTCCTGGAAGTAGTTGCGCCTGTCAAGGAAAATACCGCCGCTGGCCGCTATCTTGAAAGACGCAAAGGGGATGGCGGTTACATGGTCATAACCCAGGCCGATAGCCGCGCCACCCAGGCAGCTGCCATACAGCGGGCTTTAGACTCAGGCATTCGAATCGCTCATGAAACTGTTAGAGAAGACTGGCACCTGTGCCAGCTCCACCCGGGAGACCTGAAAGCGGCCTTCCTTGAGATCGAGTCAGATCAGTTTAATGACTTTAATGGTCACTGGATGCCGGTGGGGGGTACCGGCTGGGAGGACAAGGTCAATCAAACCCGCACCATCAATATCACCGGTGTGGAATTGCAGTGTGAAAGCCCTTCTGCGCTGGCCAGTACCTGGGGTCACATTGTCGACGCTGATCCAATCACAACAGAGGCAGGCGCATCGGTGGCGTTGAACAACGTGACCCTGCAGTTTGTCGCCATTGAAGACGGTCGCGGCCCAGGACTGTCCGGTCTGCATATTGATGTTCGCGAACCCAAGAAACTGCTGGAAGCCGCCAAACAGAGAAACTGCTATATCACGGATAACCTGGTTTCTATCTGCGGTATCCGCTGGTATCTCTAGCCTGGGGCATAAGGCAATAAATTTTCTGTTAACAAGATGCACCAACGCCTGCAAACCAGCTAGGCTGACCCGGTTTATCCGGGAAACCGAATAACCAGTGGCATAAAGCCCTGCGCCGAGCTAACCCTTCGGTTGATCCAGATATTCACTCAACCCATAACCCACTCGGCCATCATCGAGAGTGTATTCTGTCATGCCCTCGCCAACGTGCGTGTTCTCACCGCTGCGGCGGTTTCGCAGTGGGATATAACCCATTACCCGACCTTTAAGCTGCCGCTGAGTCCCGTCCTGCATCTCTATATCTGCTGTTAAGCGGCTATGATATCGACTGTCTGGAAGATACTCGGTCGACAGCCGAGCGGATTTCATGGCTACCAGTTCCGATCCCTGTTGAAAAAGACCTCTACCCACTCCTTCGCCATTGGTCGTTATCACCATACCCAGATCATCGCCAAAATTTCCCGTAATCCATCGATAAGACGGTGTTGCCTGCCAGAATCTTGGTCCCCAGGAGTGATCGCGCATGCCCCAGCCACTGAAGCTGATAGGGTCTTCATCGGCCAGGGTCAGGCTGCCGGTTATGCTCATATGCTGCTCAGTATGTGAACGGGCAAACTCGTTACCGTCATCCGCCTTACCGACGTGACCATAAAGCGGCCCGACTGCCGAATGGACCAGATCGATTGTGATCGGCTTTCTGGGGTTTGATTTGAATGCCTTACCGGGGTCTTGCATGTCCATTGGCCTGGCCATGAACAGAGGCTGCCCTGTATAAAGCGTGCGAATTCGCTCGCCGGGTTCCTGGACATCGATAAGCAGTCCGCCGGCATTCCAGCTTTTGTTATCAGCAATATCAGGCTTGGCGTAATTAAAATACGCAGACCCATCGGGGTTCCAGACGATGACGGTAACTTCTGCATAACCCTCGTTAGCGCGATTACCAATCCTGACGAAGCCACCCCTGTTCTGCTGCCGGTCGAAGAAATTAAAATATACAGACTCGTTAAAATTCGGTTCAGGCCCGAGTTCGTGAGTGTAATCATCCTCTGGTCGTATATTGCCGATGATCTTTGTCATGCGCTGCCTATATTATTCACCTTATGATTCTAAGACTATCACAATCGATAAAACCATATTACAGCACTTGGCTTCTGGTCAATAATCGGGTAGAACACTCCTCGTAATAACAACGATAGGATGGCGCAATGGCTGCAGCAGATCGAAAGGACACAACCGAGCAGGCGGAATTTCGGGAACAGTGCCAGAAATGGCTAAAAGCAAACCATCCGGGCAGGCCCCCGGTACAATTACCACAGGGCGCACTTGAGCTCAGCGATCCTGCTGCTATGCAATGGCTGCAGCAATGGCAAAAATCAGCATACGATGCTGGCCTTATAGGCTGCGACTATCCCCTGGACGTGGGAGGACGAGGAAAAGAAAACTGCCAGGGCATTGCCAATCAGGAAATGCAGAAAGCCAAAACGCCTTATCTACCCAATATTATCGGTATGGGTATGGCTGCGCCTACCATCTTTTTTCATTGTCAGGATGAGGTAAAAGCAGAACTATTACCGAAACTGCTATCCGGTGAAGAAATCTGGTGCCAGGGATTCAGCGAGCCCGGTGCCGGTTCTGACCTCGCCAATCAACAGACTTTTGCCGAGAAAGATGGTGACAACTGGGTTATCAATGGTCATAAAGTGTGGACATCGCTCGCCCACTTTGCTGACTGGATGATTCTGCTTTGCCGCACCGATAAGTCGGACAAATATAATGGCCTGTCTTATTTTTCGGTTCCGATCAAGGCAGCGCTGGGTAAAGGTGTTACCGTGCGACCGTTGATCAAAATGACCGGTCAAACCGGTTTCAACGAAGTACTGTTCGACAACCTGGTCATTTCAGACCGCTACCGGATGGACGATGTAGGTGCAGGCTGGAAAGTTGCTATGACAACCCTAGCGCATGAACGTGGCGCCGGAACACTGGTCACGCCTGCCTCAGGCGGCATGGCAATCGAAGAAGAAAGCGGCGTATCCGCAGGCAACATCGATTCGCTTATCAGTCTGGCTAAACAACAGCATCGAGGCGCCGGGCGAGCGGCAGACGATGCCTCGCTTCGCGATGAAATAATGAAACTCATGATAAGACAGGAGGCTCTGCGCCAGAACAGCCGCAGGGCTGGTGTGCCAGAGCTCAATGATCATCCCATGCGCATCCCATTGCAGGGTAAGTTAGTTGGCACCGAGCTTAATCAGGATATAGCTGAGACAGCCTACAGAATAGAAGGCGCTGCCAGCACGCTGTATGTCAATGATCCGAACGCGCCTGCTGCCGGTCAATGGCCGCTGGCCTACATGAACAGCTTCGGGGTCACCATTGCCGCCGGCGCCAACGAAGTCCAACGAAACATTCTGGGTGAGCGTGTGCTCGGCCTAGCCAAGTCAAAATAGGAGAACATCATGGCAGTAGAACCCAAAAATTTTGGATTCGGGGAAGATGAAACCATGCTCCGAGACTCGGCCCGTAAATTCATGTCAGACCATTGTTCTACAGACAAACTTCACTCTCTGGTCGCCTCCGATTACCAGATTGACCGAGACAATCTATGCCTGTGGGATAAGGGCCTGTGGCAACAGATTGTGGAATTGGGCTGGCCGGCTGTTTGCGTACCCGAAGCCAATGGGGGTATTGGCATGCCCCTGGTAGCCGCTGTCGCGCTGGCTGAAGAAATCGGTAAAGCAGGATTTCCCTCGCCCCTGCTCGGCATATTCAATTCGACTTTTGTTTTAAGGGCATGTGATTCTGCCGCAGCGCACCAGGCACTGGCCAGTATCGCCGGTGGTAAAACCATGACTCTGGCAATCACTAACGCGGCAGGCTCATGGCACAGCGATCATACCGACGTTGAGGTCAATAAAGATGGTTCGCTAACCGGTGGCGCTTATTTTGTTCAGGATGCCCGCAAGTGCGAACAGTTTCTAATCAGCGCTCGCAGCGATAATGGTGTAGGGCTTTACCTGGTTGACGCTTCAGCCTCTGGACTGACGCTCATACCCGACAGCATTGTCGACCTGACACGCGACCAGGCGCATCTCAGTTTGAGCGATGTTGCGGCTGTTGAAGTGGCCAGCCCAGGCAGGGGTAGCGACGCAATCGCTAAAGCTATCCCGGCCATTTTATGTATTGTATCCGCGGATATGGTCGGCGCAGGCGAATGGCTGCTCCAGACCACCGTTGAATACGCTAAAACCCGCATTCAGTTCGACCATCCCCTGGGCTTCTTTCAGGCAGTCAAGCACCCACTGGTGAACGTCATGCTACAAATCGATAATGCAAAATCCCTGACCTATCATGCTGCCAGTGCGTTCGATCATGTTCCCGAAAATGCCGAGCGAAGCGCGCGTATGGCTAAGTCAGAGGCCAGTGACATGGCCGTTTTCTCATCAAGTCGTGCCGTCCAGTTTCATGGCGGTATTGGTTTTACATGGGAATGTTATGTTCACCTATTTTTCAAGCGACAAATGCATAATCAGGTCATGTATGGCGATGCCAAATATCAACGAGCACACCTTGCCAATAGCATTATGGGACCGGTTAGCTAAACCAGATTCAATGCCTGCTGGGCAGCGATGACCGGCGCTGCCAGGTTACCTACCTTTAAAAACCGGTGGCTGTTTATTCACGAAAGCCTGGCTGGCTGCTTTATGATCCTCGGTCATGAAGCACCGCATCATGTGCATGGCTTCCCGGTCAAAAACATCTGCCAGGGTGCCGCTCTGCGCCTGGTTCAGGTTCTTTTTCATATAACCCAAGGCCACCGTCGGTAACCCGGCAAGATAGCTTGCGTAGGCAGTGGTCTGCGCCTCGAAGGTTTCAGCAGGCGCCACTTTGGTCACCAGGCCCATATTATAGGCTTCCTGGCCAGTGATAATATCAGCCGTAAAGTAAAGTTCCCGGGCTTTAGCTGCACCGACCAGATAGGGTAGAAAGTAGGAACCGCCATAATCACCGGACGCACCAATCTTGGAAAATGCAGTAGTGATCTTAGCGGTATCCAGGGCAAAGCGAAGATCACAAGCCAGGGCCAGGGACAATCCTGCACCTGCGGCGGGCCCCGGGATGACTGCCAGGGTCGGCTTGGGCATTTCATGTAGCCAGCGGGATAATTCCATACCTCGACGCAGATTATGAACGCGCTCCTCCAAGGACGTCACCGCTGGGCTCTGATCGCCTTCACCCGGGCTCAAAGCAAAACCCTTTACATCCCCGCCAGCGCAAAAGGCACCTCCGGCGCCTGTCAGCACAACCAGCCTGACACTGGCATCTGCAGCCACTCTTGGAATCGCCTCGTTCAGTTTGTCCATCATCGGTCCGCTCATCGCGTTGCGCACTTCTGGTCGATTCATGGTCAGTGTGCAGATCCCTGCATCGTGAGTTTCTATCAGGTGGTCTGGCATTGAGCACTCCTTTCAGCTTTGTTATGACATAATCCAGAGCATACACTGCTCACTCAGCTGAAGGGAAACCAAACAAAAGCAGACTGATGAATGCCCCTGATTTCAAAATTGTCTCCACGCGTTTATTCGACGCTGCTGTGGCTGCCTTTGCGGTAACGGATCAGCATGAATTTCTGGAAAGCAGGTATCTGGACAGTAATGGCAAGATAATTGCCAAAGTCGTTCGCCATGAAAACAAGGATGGTGCGCTTTTAGCCGAGGCTGATCTGATGATATCTACAGATCTGGGAAAAAGACCACCTTAGCCACATCCCGGCACATAAAATCGTCGCTACCGTTGCTCCCTTCCGGGCCTGGCGGAGTTCACCACTATTTATTGCGAGAGGACCAAGGTGGAGAAACAAGTATAAAACAATTGGACCGGCTTGGCACTAGGCTCCGGGGCAAAGCAATATTTTTTAATGATGCTAGGGCCAACGCTGCATTAATTCCCCCGGTACCACAGGGCGCACCGGTTTCAACCTGCCTTCAATTTCACCGAGATAGAGAAAACCCACTATCTGTTCATTTTCAAGCAGGCCCAGGCCGGATTTTACGATTTCATCGTAGGCCATTGCGCCGGTTCGCCACATGGCACCATAGCCCAATGCAAAAATTGCCTGAGAAATATTCTGCAAGGCAATGCCCGCGCTCAGCAACTGCTCTATCTCGGGTACTTTCACATGCTCGGTCAGGCGGGCTATGCCGACAACAATAAGCGGCGCTCTCAGTGGCTTTCGCCTTATTTTATCAAGATCAGCCTGAGTTGACTCCGGCTCCCGGCGGGTCTGGGCCGAAACGAAGAGATCGCCCAGCGCTGTCAACCCTTCACCGGAGATGACCAGGCAACGAAACGGTTTGAGCTGGGCATGATCTGGCGCCCTGGCCGCAGCGGCTTCCAGTCCAGACATTATCTCATCTGGAATATCACCGCTTAATCGAGGCGATGAAACCCGTTGTGTTATCCACTCTAAGCGATCCATGTGCTTCCTCCTGTGGCCTGCACCACGACTGGCCTGACTCTGCCTTCTGCAGCCTGCTGGTAGTGCTGACGCCTTAACCAGTTGCCATCTGCCGCAGGCATCAATTATGCCAGATCCAAAAATATCCTGCGCCTATGGCACCAGACATTGGTACACTTAACAGGCCATTTACCCATTCAACAGAACGGCATCCCACATGATACATGACCATCGACCGTTCCTGATTAAGCAAACCTACCACCGACTTGAACACTGGTACGCTCGCCAGTTCATCCAGCCGCAACTCGCCGACCTAGGCCAAGGGTATCATATGATGAAACCCTGGAATATTGATGTCCATGGCAGCGAAATTCGTATTGGCAAGCACGTTCATATCGTCACGGCAAAGGATCGGCGAGTGTCGCTGTCAACCTGGCAATTTCAAGACCTGCAGGGACACATCAATATAGGGGATCATGTACTATTGTGCCCCGGCGTACGGCTCGACTCTGCCTCACAGATAGCAATCGGTGACAATTGTATGCTGGCTGCGGGTAGTTATGTTACCGATGCTGACTGGCATGACCTGTACGACCGAACTCGCGTCATTGGCACCACCCGGCCAGTCACCCTGGCAGATAATGTCTGGATAGGCGATGGCAGCATTATCTGTAAAGGCGTCAGTATCGGTAAAAACAGTGTTGTTGGCGCGGGTTCAGTGGTCGCAAGAGATATACCGGAGAACGTGATTGCTGCGGGAAATCCGGCAAAAGTCCTGCGAGAACTTGACCCGGCAAAAGAACTGGTAACACGACGGGAAATATTTCGAGATCCGCAGGCGCTTCAGCAACGCAACGAGCAGATCGATCGTTATGCGCTGCATAACAATTCCCTATCAGGCTGGTTTAGATCTGCCTTCTTTCCCAGAAGAGGTGACTGAACACGCAGCAGGGACAAGTCGGTAACAAATAACGCAGTACCGTGGTCAAGTTGATGATCCAACACGAAGGCCTATCCATCACTGAGCATCACTGCCGATAGTTACGTCGGTAAGGCCAATCCTCAAAGCCTACCCATCGATGAGAATTAATGTCCACACCGCCTCGACGGGTAAATTCAGCGGCAACCACCAGTTTTTCAGGCGCACAATGCTGCATAATGTCCAGAAAGATTCTCTCCGATACCTGTTCGGCAAATTCTTCATGCTCCCGGTAGGACAATAGATACTGAAGCAATCGCTTTTTATCCATTTCATGACCCGCATAGCCTACCAGCACCCTTGCATAATCGGGTTGACCCGTAATTGGGCACAGCGATCTGAACAGATCTGTGTAGAGCGTCTGTTCGACTTTGTTGTCGCCGATCTTTGCTAACTGCCCAGGCTCATAACTGAACGCCGTCATCTCGATATCCAGTCTATCCAGGCATTGAACGGCGGGATCAACACTGCCAACCAGGCTACCTTCGAAAGGGATAATCGCAACCCCTACCGGCGCCTGCGCCACCGCCGACAGGTCAGCTTCCAATCGCGCTAAAACGTCTGTTTCTGAATCAAAGAAAGTACCACTGAATGATCCCAGGTATAGCTTCACCGATTTAGATTCTATCAGCATGGGAGACGTTGCTGGCACCTCAAACTGAATCATGCCAATGACCGGTTTACCGGATGCGGATAACCAGGAGAACTCATAGCCATTCCATACCTCCCGGCCTGAGAACGGCAGGGCGCTGCTGGCCTTGATGCCGATTTTCTCACGCTGCAGCTGGCGGCTTATAGGATACAAAAGCGCCGGTGCATACTGATTGGTGTAGCTCGTCGAGCCGGAGCCTAAACTAAGTTCTGCCATAATCTCTGACCTCATGTAATCTCGGCGATTTGAGTGGATTACAATGACCTTGTCAATGTCCAAAGTAAACAAAGAGCCTCTATCGGGATTATTCCCCATGCTACTGCAGATAGGCAGCGGGTTGCCGCCTGGGTCAAATAAACTTCGCGACTACCCGTGATCGCACTGGCAGTTAACTTGAAATGGTTTATGCTTAGCAACTCGATAAGACCACAGATACTCCCAAACCAAACCTGAGCGAAAGACGTCTGCCCATGAAACTAGCTTCAATCTTTACCCTATTTATACTTTACCTTAGCTGCTCCAATCATGTATTTGCGAATCAACTGGAAGAAATTGTGGTTACGGCAGAACGAGCCGAACAGACTTTATCTAAACTCAGCACCAATATATCGATTATCGACGGAGAGAATCTTGTCCGGACAGACCACACCCACTTAAACGAGGTGCTATTCAGGGTTTCTGGAGCCTGGATCAGCCGCGGCAATGGCCAGGAGCATCTGACCTCAATCCGTTCACCAGTGCTAACCGGCGCAGGGGGTTGTGGTGCCTTCCTGATGTCTCAGGACTCCATCCCACTTCGAGCCACGGGCTTTTGCAATGTCAACGAACTGTTTGAATCGCACAGCGAGATTGCCGAACGTATTGAGGTAATTAAAGGCCCGGGAACAGCCCTGCACGGTTCTAATGCCATGCATGGCCTGATCAATATTATCACACCGTCGATGACGGTTTCTGGCTCCAGCAGTCAATTCGAAACCGGCGTGCATGGTTACAGTCGCGTAAAACATCAGCAGCAGAACAGAAACTGGCGCGTCGATGCCAGTGCAACTCGAGATGGCGGTTATAAAGACCATTCCGGTTTTGGTCAGCAGAAACTAACCGCCAAGATAAGCAACTCTGTTTCTGACTTTGAGGTGCTGACCAGTATCTCACTGAGTAACCTGAACCAGGAAACCGCGGGTTTCATCAAGGGCGATGATGCTTATGCCAATGAAGCCGTAAAAAAATCCAACCCAAATCCGGAAGCTTTCCGAGATGCTCGATCCGCCCGCCTATACAGTCGTTGGAGCAAAATCGGCGACGCCGGTACAAGCCTGTCGGTTACGCCCTATCTGCGATGGACCGACATGACATTTCTACAGCACTATCTACCGGGTCAGCCCATGGAAGAAAATGGCCATAGCAGTATCGGCCTGCAAGCCGCCTGGGAACCCAGCCTAAATTGGTTGCTGGGCATCGATTTTGAAAGAACCGACGGTTTCCTCAAGCAAACCCAGGCCGAGGCCACACAGTCCGGCAGTGCCTTCCTGGTCGCCACTATCCCGGCAGGCAAACACTATGATTACGAGGTGACTGCTACGGTCGCAGCCGTTTTTGGCCAGTATCGCTGGGATCTGTCCAATCGATCCTCCTTTATTGTCGGTGCGCGAGCCGAAACCGTCAGCTACGACTACGAAAACCAGATGATCTCTGGTCGAACCGTCGACGATGGCACCCCCTGCGGCTTTGGTGGCTGTCGCTTTAACCGTCCTGAGAGTCGCAGCGATTCCTTTTCCAATGTATCCCCCAAACTGGGCTTCACTCACCAAGTCACCGATGACCACCAACTCTATACCCAGATAGGCAGGGGTTTCAGGGCACCCCAAGCCACCGAACTGTATCGACTGCAGAATTCGCAAAGCGTATCCTCCATCGATGCCGAGGAAATTGACAGTATTGAAATAGGCCTACGCGGCGGACCCGAAACAATCAGTTACGATCTCTCCTGGTATCGCCTGAACAAGGACAATTTCATTTTCCAGGATACTAACCGAGCCAATGTTGATAACGGCCAGACTGCGCATACCGGTATTGATTTTCGCCTGCATTGGCAAATCAATGACCAGGCCAGCCTGGCGGCCGCCTGGACTCATGCAAAGCATACCTATGAAAACAACCCTGCACTATCGAGCGCTAACTTAGCAGGCAATGATATCGACACTGCGCCACGAAATATGGGGTCCCTGCAATTTAACTGGCTACCCACGGACCACTTATCCGGCGAACTGGAATGGCTGTATCTAAGCCGCTACTATACCAATCCGGAAAACACGGTGACGTATCCCGGCCATAATCTGGTTAACCTGCGCCTGGAGTATGAATTCAGCAGCAAATTACTAGCCTTTTTACGGGTAACCAATCTTAGGGACACAGATTATGCGGAAAGAGCCGATTTTGCTTTCGGCAGTGAACGCTATTTTGTAGGCGAACCACTGGGAGCCTATTTCGGTATCCGGCTCACTAGATAACCAATATCTCAATAATAACCCCTCACGGCTGAGGAGATTAGAGCGTCGAGGCAAATAAACAGGAGTTCAAATGAAAGCACGTGCCGCTGTGGCGTGGCAGCCAAACAAACCACTCACAATTGAAGAGATTGAGGTCAGCGGCCCGAAGGCCGGCGAAGTACTGGTGCAGATGGTTGCAACCGGCGTCTGTCACACCGATGCCTTTACCCTGTCCGGTGCTGATCCGGAAGGTTTGTTTCCTACTGTACTGGGCCACGAGGGCGGCGGTATTGTTGTTGAAATCGGCAAAGGTGTCACTTCCGTGAAGCCAGGTGATCATGTGATACCCCTTTACACAGCCGAATGTGGTCAGTGTAAATTCTGTACCTCTGGTAAAACCAATCTATGTTCTTCGGTGAGAACCACCCAGGGCCAGGGCGTCATGCCAGATGGAACCAGCCG
>JAPKEK010000347.1 GCA_028822125.1 Pseudomonadales bacterium
CAGTAAGCAACCCGGGTATTGGCCTTGCTGGTGAATACCCTAGAGGTTCAATTTTGTTGAACACAGGCTGGATCTTTATAGGGAGTTAGTCGAAAATATGGCTTGTTGTTTCTGCTGTATTGAATCTGACATTAACACTGTGATAAGCAGCTAAGCTGAAATAAGTTGAGTATGTTAGATGAATTTGGTTCAATTTCAGTGATACAGTACAGTACAGTACAGTACTGTATTGGATTGACCTGTATAGTGAAAAAGTGAAATAGTCCTTACTTCAACAAATGGCTAGATATTATTTGTTCAGGCAGAACTCAGGGAGAGAGGTAAAATATGAGATTTGAATCACCTACAACGACAAAAGAAGCGGCGGCGCTGCTGGCCGGAGAACAAGGCGATGCCTATATTCTCGCCGGCGGCACCGATCTTCTGGTTAGAATGAAAATGGGCTCAATTGAGCCAGCTTTGGTTGTTGATATTAAAAGAATTCCGGTGACCCATGAAATTAATGTGTCAGCCAAAGGGATATCAATTGGTGCTTCTGTGTCCGGAGTGACCATGAGCGAACATGCCAAGTTGAACAAATCCTGGCCAGGTGTCGTAGAGGCAACTAATTTAATCGGTTCAGATCAGATTCAGAGCCGATGTACTATGGCGGGCAACCTGTGTAATGCATCGCCTGCAGCCGACAGTGTCCCGGCGTTGATTGCAGCGGGCGCCAAGGCGGTTATTGTGGGTGAACAGAGGCGGCGAACAGTACCTGTTGAAAAAATCATTACTGGCCCAGGCACTACTTCTCTGCAGAAGGATGAACTCATTGAGTCAATCCTGCTACCGACGCAGGCGGCAAGGTCAGCGGATGCTTATCTCCGCTTCATACCGAGAACGGAAATGGACATCGCTGTGGTCGGCGTGGGTATTAACTTGACCCTGGCAAGAGGCGTCATTCAATCAGCGCGTGTGGTGCTGGGGGCTGTTGCACCGACACCCATCCTGGTAGCCAAGGCGGCAAAGGCAATTGTCGGAACAAAGTTGGATGCCCAGGCCCTGGAAAATCTGGCAGCGGCGTGTTCTGATGCCTGCGATCCAATCGATGATAAGCGTGGCACCATTGAATATAGAACGAGAGTTGCTGGCGTGTTAGCACGACGGGCAGCTGTAATTGCATTTAAAAGAGCAGGAGGTGCCTGATGTCAGGTTTTCTAGTATCCACAAAAATTAATGGTGACGCTGTTCAGTTTGCTTGTCCGACTGACGAGTCGTTGTTGGACTCACTCAGGAATCGAGCGGGCTTAACGGGTGTAAAAGAGGGTTGTGGTACCGGCGACTGCGGGGCATGCAGTATTACCCTGGATGGTCGTCTGGTATGTTCCTGCCTGGTCTTAGCAGCCGAAGCAGACGGCAGGGAGGTTGGCACGGTAGAAGGTTTGTCTGACGGTATGAAATTGCACCCCTTGCAGGAGAAGTTTATTGAACATGCCGCTTTACAATGCGGTATTTGTACGCCTGGCTTTTTAATTTCGGCAAAAGCGCTCCTGGAAAAGAATCCTAAACCCTCGGAAAAGGAAATACGCTATGCCCTGGCGGGGAATCTGTGCAGGTGTACAGGTTATGACAAAATTGTTCGCGCGGTACAAGCAGCGGCTAAAGAAATGAGGAAAAAATAATAAACTCTTTGGGCCGACCACAAAACGTATTATAGGAATCTGATATGTCACATGACACTAGCTATACAAAACAGAAATTCAAGCTGATAGGAAGTCGGGTCAATCGGCCTGATGGCATCGACAAGGTCACCGGTCGGGCCAGATATGGTGCAGATGCAAGTGCACCTGGGCAACTGGTTGGTAAAGTGCTTCGTTCACCTCATGCCCATGCATTGATTAAAAAGATTGATACCACAAAAGCCGAGAAGCTACCCGGCGTTAAAGCCGTTATCACCAGTGCAGATATGCCTGATCTAACGGGTGGTAACAGGAGTATGCTGGATATACTTGAAAATTGTATGGCAAGGGGGCGGGCACTCTATGATGGTCATGCTGTTGCTGCAGTTGCAGCTGTAGACGAGCAGACTGCCCGACAGGCTTTGAAACTGATCAAAGTCACCTACAAACGTTTACCTCATGTTACTGATGTCGACAAAGCCATGCAGCCTGGCGCACCTGTTATACACGACTGGGTTTTCACCTCGGGTGTTGATCCAAAACCGGAAAAAGCTTCAAACATTGTGCAACGCAATCAGTTTGGCCATGGTGATGTCGAAGCCGGATTTGCTGAAGCGGACGTTATTGTCGAGAAGACCTTCAAGACCGAGCAGACTCACCAGGGTTATATTGAGCCTCATGCCTGTCTGGCGACGGTAGGGCCTGATGGTCATGGAGACCTGTGGGTAACGACGCAGGGCCACTTTCATTTCAGGCAGGTGTGCGCTGCACTGATTGGTATGGATGTGGCCAAGTTGAAAGTAACCTCGTCAGAGATTGGCGGGGGCTTTGGTGGTAAAACCCATGTCTGGATGGAGCCGGTTGCACTGGTGCTGTCTCGTAAGGCGAACAGACCCGTTAAACTTGTCATGAGCAGGGAAGAGGTATTTAAAGCGACTGGGCCAACATCGTCTACTTCGGTAGATGTCAAGATTGGTGCCAAGAAAAACGGCACGATTACTGCCGCCGCCGCTGAATTGAGATACCAGGGCGGTGCTTTCCCAGGTATCTGGGGAATGCTGGGGGCGATGACCTCGTTTGCCTGTTACGATCTCAAGAATGTCCAGTCAGTGGGTTATGATGTGCTTTGCAATCGACCTAAAGTGGCTGCCTATCGGGCACCATCAGCGCCGATGGCTGCGTTTGGTATTGAAAGTACCATGGATCTGGTGGCCGAAGAGATTGGTATGGATCCGGTCAAGTTCAGAATAAAAAATGCCGCCAAAGAGGGTACTCAGTCGTCCTATGGGCCTGTCTATGGTCCTATCGGTATTGGCCCGACTTTGAAGGCCGCTCAGAATCATCCTCATATGAAGGCTAAACTGCGCAAGAATCAAGGCAGGGGTATGGCTTGTGGTTTCTGGTTTAACTTTGGCGGGCAGACCTGTACCGATCTCAATATTGGCGTAGACGGTACGGTATCACTGGCCGTCGGCACAGTGGATGTGGGTGGCTCCAGGGCATCGCTGGGGTTAATTGCCGCCGAAGAACTGGGCATTGAGTATGAACAGGTGGAGGTGCACATCGCGGACACGGCCTCCCTTGGCCATAATGACACGACGGAAGGAAGTCGAGGTACTTTCTCCTCTGGGATGGCGACTATATTCGCAGCAAGAGATGCCAAGGATGAATTGTGTCAGCGGGCCGCTAAAATGTGGGACATCCCCGTTAGCGCAGTGGCCTGGAAAGAAGGTAAAGCGGTTGCAAAAGGCAAGCGGCATAATAATCTGGCCCCCCTTACACTTCAGGAAATTGCCGCTAAATCGCCTAATACCGGCGGTCCTATAGCAGGTCATAACGAGGTCGTTGCAGATGGTGCTGGGGTTTCATTTGCCAGTCATATCTGTGATGTGGAAGTTGATCCGGAAACAGGCGCTACTAAAGTGATTCGTTATACCGTCGTTCAGGATGCCGGCAAAGCGATTCATCCTGATTATGTTGAAGGACAATTCCAGGGAGGTGCAGCCCAGGGTATTGGATGGGCGCTGAACGAAGAATACATTTATGGTGATGATGGCCTGCTGCAGAATGCGGGATTCCTCGACTACAGGATCCCGGTTTGTTCAGACCTGCCTTTTATTGATACGGAAATTCTGGAAATACCCAACCCCAATCATCCCTATGGAATCCGGGGTGTCGGTGAGACGTCTATCGTGCCGCCGCTTGCAGCAATTGGTAATGCCGTGTCCAATGCGGTGGGTGTGCGAATGACTCATGTACCCATGTCTCCACCCAGGATACTCAAAGCACTGGATGAAGCAGGCGCATAAAAAGGGCTGAGTTAGCCTGTGCTGAAAGTAGGCTTTACCGGTGCACTGAGGTCAAGTGTCGATGGTCATGCACAGGTCGATGCTGAGGCGGGTACAATCCGTGAACTGCTGAGCGGGCTGG
>JAPKEK010000348.1 GCA_028822125.1 Pseudomonadales bacterium
TTAGAATATTGGTCAGGCGCGACTCAAATTCAATGACTGATTTCGCAGCCACAAGCTCATCCGCCTCTGTTGCCGATAGCGTAGACATCCCCAGGGAAACAAATACCAATAGGGCAACTCTTAGATAGTCATGTATGGTCATCTCTAACAATTCCTGGCTGATTAGTTTTAATCACTTTACCTTTTAAACTACAAATCAAGAAAAACCAAGATATCCAACTCCCAGAGTGATTAGTCACAACTTTATCTTTAAACCAAGCTTTCCCTGGACGCCAAACCATCCGCACGGCGGCTCATTTCACCTGCCGCGACACAGCTGCTGTAACCATGGACATCCGTTCATGAATATCCTGATCAGACCTCTGTCATTCCAAGTGACTTAGCCAGTGATTTTCTAACTGGCAGCATTCTGCAGGTATATTGAACGCCTGCCCCTGCAGAAAAGCTGACCCTGCAATACGCCAGAGGAGATTTTAATACCACCAGCGCGCAACTACCTCCCAAAGCGCTTAGTCCCGCTTTATAAAGCTGGACTATTGAGCCAAATGTCAGATAGCGTTAACCACTGAATAACCATTTGCAAGGAACAACTGATGATAGGCTTCCTGCCAGACCAAAACCCGCATCGTGAATACGGCATTGGTGCCTCTGATTCCCTGGACAGACTGCAGGACATTGCCACTCAGTTACCGAAATTACTGTTAACCGGGAGAGTACCCAGAACCATTAGGTCACTTCAGAAAAATGACCTGGCCATTGACGAAATATTATCGAGCAACTCGGATCAGGACCTGCAACTTGCCATGGTCCATTTAAGTTTTATAGCCCATGCCCTGGTTCTTGGCGGACCGAAACCCCTTAGTATCATTCCAGAAGTCATTGCCAGGCCCTGGGTTCAATTATCAAAAAAACTGGATAGACCTCCTGTATTAAGTTATGCCAGCTATTGCCTGAATAACTGGTTTTTATTGGACAGTGAAGAAACAATTTCTCTGGAAAATGTGTGTTTAATCACCAACTTTTTAGGCGGCGTAGATGAAGACTGGTTCGTTACAGTCCACGTCTGTATAGAAGATGCTGCTGCAGGCGCCATTGAAGCAGCTGGTGCATTGGCGACCTGCTCCGAGAGTTCAGACGAAACTGAAATCACGTCCCTCCTGGATCGAATTGTTCAATCAATGATTCAGGTTAACCGCATCTTCTCCCGAATGCCCGAGCGATGTGACCCGTATATTTACTATCACAGGGTAAGACCCTTTATTTTTGGATCCAAAGACAATCCTGATCTCAAACAGGGGCTCATCTTTGAAAATCAATTTTCCAACAAACCTCAGTACTTCAGGGGAGAAACAGGCGCGCAGAGCAGTATCATCCCCAGCCTCGACGGTGCGTTGGGAATTAGACACAGGAATGACACACTAAGGCACTATCTAAACGAAATGCGTAGTTACATGCCAACCGAGCACAGAAATTTCATCGAAAGTATTGAAAGTAAATCTCAAGTCAGAAGTTTAGTAGATCAGTCCAATGTCATGAAAAATGCTTACAATAGCTGTCTCGAACAATTAAGAATTTTTAGATCACTACATCTGAACTATGCAGATGCCTATATTAACCAGCAGGCGCAGATGAGCAATCCTATGGGACAGGGTGGATCTACCATAATCGGAACGGGTGGAACCCCTTTCATGTCCTATCTAAAAAAACACAGGGATGAAACCACAAAACAAAAAAAATAGCCTGGCCAAACTGAACCGCTGATTTGCAAGCTTCCTGACAGATAGGCATATCACCACAAAGCGATAACCCAGAACAACAAAAGATGGCCCCTGCACTGCAGGGAACTGCTGTAATGCAGATTGTTCATAAACTAGTTAAAGCAACCAGCAGCGCGCCTGAAACGATATCAACTACTGATGGGCGAACCCAGCTAAGTCTGCTACTCTGATTTGAACTATTCACCATCGAGTGAAACGTGCAGAGAATTACAGTACTAACGCTGATGCTGCTGAGCCTTCCCTGGGTATACGCAGAACAGCACAGCCAGGCCGTCAACGCAGCTCAGGGGGTACTCGACCAATTTATGCGCGAGTTCAACAATCGTGACCTGGTGGCCTTGGCTCAAACATTAAATTATCCCCATGTCCGATTCGCCAGCGGCACCGTTAAAGTTTTTGACAGTGCAGAGGAATTCTCCGCTCGGCCCGTTTACAAAACACTAACTGCTTCTGGCTGGCACCATTCTAGCTGGCGAGCCCGGGATATCGTACTAGCCTCACCGGTGAAAGTTCACATAGCCACCACCTTTGAAAGATTCGACCAGGACAACAGGTCAATCGGATTGTATCCATCGCTCTATATCGTTACCTACATAAACGACCACTGGGGAATACAGGCACGATCATCGCTGGCGCCCTGACCCAATTGGATTCGGCAATGCCGTTAACATCAGACTAACGTCAGGGGGTGCATGGTCTTAAAGCACACCGGTTTATTGCCCTTTAAACTGAGCAGCTCGTTTTTCCAGAAATGCCGCAACCCCTTCGCTGCTATCAGCGCTTTGCTGAGCCTGGTTCTGCAACTCCGATTCAAGCTGCATCTGCTTGTTAAAATCATTTTCCCAGGAAGCCCAATAAGCCTTACGAATCAGCCCCAGCGACATGGGACCTTCGGCAAGCCGTATCGCCATTGCCATGCCATCCTCAGCCAAATCAATATCCGGGCTCACACTATTAACCAGGCCCCAGTCAAGCGCTTTACTCGCCGGTAAGCGCTCTGCAAGCAAGGATAATTCCATAGCCCGCCCCCAGCCGATTAATCTCGGCAGATACCAGGTAGCACCCCCATCCGGGACGAGGCCGATTTTTGCAAAGGCCTGCAGGAAATAGGCACTTTCCGCTGCTATTACGATGTCACCCACCAGGGCCAGACTCATGCCAACGCCGGCTGCCACTCCATTGACTGCGGTTACCAGGGGAAAGGGTAAGTTACGCAGCTTATTCATCAGTGGCGCATAATGAGTCTCTAATACTGAACCAGCCGGTTCAGCTGAATCTGACGATGCACTGCCCTGCAAATTTGCGCCTGCGCAGAAACCTCTACCCACCCCGGTCAACAGCAGGCAGCGTACCTGATCAGTATGGGTCGCCTCAGACACCGCTACCGACAGTTCTCTTACCATTTCTCCAGACAAGGCATTCAATACATCGGGCGCATTTAATTTCAAAACAGCTACCTTACCTTTTACTTCCAGAATCACTGATTTATAAGACATTATCACCCCCTACCTTTATATTTAACGTTTCAGCACTATCATCTCCCAGTTAAATAGCTGGCACAAGAGACTCTGCTCGGGCCTTATCGAGTCTTCAGGGATTCCGGCTGTTCAGCATTTCCTGGCTGACTGAATGCCCTGCGAGATAACCGACCAGAGCCCCGCTGAAGACAGCTGTTTTATTTATCCTTATCATCTTATGCTTACGCTGGATTCAAGGAGACACGAGCATGGCGGGTGAGCTGCACATCAATGATATAGTGGATTTTCATGCCTACCCGTTGGCCAGCACAGATGCGAAGGCTCGACAAAGGCTCGTTGATCCGTTCAAAGCTCAGCTCGACCAGGAGCAGTATTGTGCGGTCCCTGGATTCGTACGCCCGAAGGCACTGTCTCTCATGACAGCCGAAGCAATGGCTGTTCGCCCCTTTGCCTTTGACAACAATTCAAGACGAAACGTTTACCTGCAGAGGCAACCGGACCCAGCACTTCCTGAAGACCATCCCAGAAACCTATTCGCAGCTACCAGCACCCGGATGATCGCTTATGATCAGATTCCCAAGCGTTCGCCTCTCAAGCCTTTTTACCATTCAGCCGAAGTTCGCAACTTTATAGCGGATATCGTCGGTATCCAGGCTCTGTACGATAACGAAGACCCTTACCTCCCTACCCCCCATATATACACGTCCTCTAACATTTTGGGGGTTTTTGAACTGTAAAGTAGTGATGAGGCAGCAACAGACTGCACCTGTCTTGAAAAGCTGTGTGGTTTTAGAGTTATTGGGCCTACAGCTACCTGTTCA
>JAPKEK010000349.1 GCA_028822125.1 Pseudomonadales bacterium
CACTACTGGAGCAGGCAGTCTGGATACTTCTGAAGTATCCGGGAAAGTTCGGGCATTGAAAAAAATCGTCAAGATGCCACTTTTTGTAGGCTTCGGGATTAAGAATGGGGTGACCGCCGCCGCCGTAGCTCATGCGTCGGATGGGGTCGTGGTAGGTTCGGCTATTGTTGATCATATGGCGCTTCATGAGAAGAACGTTGGCGAGTTAGAGACTTCGGTAGTCAAGCTCGTCCAGGAAATTAGGACAGCTCTAGATGCCCTCGTTGCTTGAATCCTGGCTTGATTATATTCAGCAGTTGCACCCCATAAAATGGGATCTGGGGCTTAGTCGAGTGGCCCAGGTAGCGGCGCAGTTGAAGGTTGAGCATCCTGGGAATCAGGTTATTTTGGTCGCCGGTACCAATGGCAAGGGGACAACATGTGAATATCTCATGGAGATGGCACTGGCTGCTGGTAAGAAGGTTGGGTTGACCACTTCACCTCATTTGAATTGTTTCAATGAGAGAATAAGAATTAATGGCGTCAACGTATCTGATGCGGTAATTATAACAGCGTTTGAAAAAATTGAGACTATAAGGGGCTCGGTTTCATTGAGCTATTTTGAATTTTCGGCTTTAGCCGCGATGCTGATATTTGAGGAAGCTGATGTTGATGTCGCTATTTTGGAAGTTGGCCTGGGTGGGCGTCTTGATGCAATGAATGTAGTAAGGCCTGACCTATGTATCATCACCCAGATTGCGCTGGATCACCAGGATTACCTGGGCTCAACGAAACAGGAAATTGGCTTTGAAAAAGCAGGTATTCTGCGCCCAGGCGTACCCTTGGTTCTGGTTGATACTCCCGCTACAAAGTCAATACTGGCTGAAGCAGATAGGCTTGCCTCGCCTGTGAGCCAACTGAGTTGCGAATATGGTTATCGGGCTGCTTCATACTGGTGTCGAACGCCAGAAGCCGAGCTGATGGAATACCCTGCTGAACACATGGGCTGGTTACCCAATACCAGTGCTGCCGGTGCTCTGCAAGCAGCACAACTTGCTGGCATTGCACCAGACACTGCTCAATTTCGGGATATTCTTAATGAAACTCGACTGCCGGGTCGGATGCAGCAGATACCCTGGCATGGCAGGCATCTTATACTGGATGTTGCCCATAACCCCAGTGCTGCAGAATATTTGCGGTCGCAGATCAGTAATATCGTTGATAGGGGCCGGCTGCTGGCGGTGGTTGGCATGTACGCGGATAAGGATTTCCACACGGTTCTGAATTTAATGGGTACTGTAATTGATGCCTGGTACTTCACCGAAACTGAAGAAAAAAGGTCTGCCGCCAGCGCAGATTTAAAAGCGGCTCTGCAACAAGAAATGCAACCCGCTGCCCGTTGTTATGCTAAAGTAGCAACAGCTTTTGAGGCAGCATTCGAAGCTAGCGAACCGGGGACCACTATCCTAGTATTTGGGTCTTTCCCGGTGGTTGGTATGGTGCTCGATTTATTGCAAGTTGAATCTTTTTAAATGGAAAGCCGTGCATCGTGGAGCTCAAGTTAAAACAGCGATTAATGGGGATGGTGGTAGTGGTCTCACTGGCCATTATTTTTCTTCCCATGTTGTTTGATGGTTCAGATGAGGAACGACTGAGGCTGACTATCACCATTCCCACACCGCCAGAGATTTCCGTAGAAAGAGTGTCTGTGGCCAAAATTAAAAATGACATGCAGATATTGGAAGCTGCCAGCACAGCTAAATTGCCTATAGAAGTGGTAGATGAGAAGGCGTATTCAGCGGAGGGGCTGACTCTGGATGAAAACGGCTT
Source organism: Pseudomonadales bacterium (assembly GCA_028822125.1). Classification (GTDB taxonomy): domain Bacteria; phylum Pseudomonadota; class Gammaproteobacteria; order Pseudomonadales; family Azotimanducaceae; genus UBA9926. Next base: position 1,810 of record JAPKEK010000349.1, read on the forward strand.
GCCGGTGGGTTGGAGTCTGCAGGTGTCGAGTTTTAAAGACCCAGACAATGCCCGCGGCCTGCGCGGTGACATACGAGCATTGGGACATAAGAGTTATATTCTGGAAAGCCGTACCAACAAGGGCTTGTTCTATCAAGTGCTTGTCGGTCCTTCTCTTGATAGAGCAAGCTTGCTGAAAATCGGCTATGACCTGTCTGAAAAATTGAACTTAGAAATCCAGATAACCCGTTACCGCGTGGAAGATGATCTCGGCCAGGTGGGCGGTTGAACGTGCTGATGAATAATGTTGACTGGTTTATTGTTGCTGTGGTGGCAATCTCGGCTGCGATATCACTGTTACGGGGCTTTGTCAGGGAAGCACTATCGCTCGGTGTATGGGTTCTGGCTCTGGTTATTTCCAGGGTTTTTTCAAGCCCTGTGTCGGAAATACTCAGGCCTTATATTGATATGCCAACCATGCGTTTGGGAGCATCATATATTCTCCTGATTATAGCGACGTTGGTGATTGGTTCTCTAATAACCAATGCATTGAGTGAACTGGTTAAGAGAACTGGGTTAAGTGGGACAGATCGGATGATAGGCTTGTTTTTCGGTTCGGCCCGTGGCCTTATTGTGGTCATGATTATCGTAGCGGTGATGTACTATTTAACAGCGTTACAGGAAGAGGACTGGTGGCAGGAATCTTTGCTAATCCCCCAGGTGCTGGCACTGATTGAATGGCTTTCACCCTTGATTTTCGGCAAAGCAAGTTCATGGCTGAATGCCATAGATAGTAGTCATGTGCTTATGGCAGATCTCTTGGAGAATAGTGAGTTAATGAAATCTAGTACACATTGGTAATGAAATGTTAAGCATACTTAATAAAGGATAATCAGGATGTGTGGTTTAGTTGGCATGGTTGGAAAAAAAGCAGTCAGTTATGACCTCTACGATGCGTTAACAGTGTTGCAGCATAGAGGCCAGGATGCTGCAGGGATGATGACCTGCAATGGTGATAAACTGCACTTGCGTAAGGAAAATGGTTTAGTACGGGACGTTTTTAGCCAGTCCCAGATGGACACCTTGCAAGGATCCATGGGAATCGCTCATGTGCGCTATCCAACCGCGGGCACAGCAAGTTCAGCAGAAGCCCAGCCCATGTATGTTAATTCTCCCTTTGGGATATGTATGGTGCACAACGGTAATTTAACCAATGCTGAAGCTTTGAACGAGGATTTGTTCAGGTCAGATAGACGCCATATTAATACCAGTTCTGATTCGGAAGTGCTGTTGAATGTATTCGCCCACGAACTTCAAGATGTTTCCGGTCTGAGGCTGCACCCTGAGGATGTGTTCGAGGCAGTCAAGCGTGTTCATCAACGGGCTATTGGCGCCTATGCTGTGGTCGCCTTGATTACTGGTTACGGTATTGTTGGCTTTAGGGATCCCAATGGTATTCGGCCCATTGTTTTCGGGGAACGGCAAACCCCAGACGGGCCAGAATATATGATTGCATCAGAGAGTGTCGCGTTGAGTGTACTCGGTTTTTCATTTATTGATGATATTAAGCCTGGCGAGGCTGTTTATGTTGAAACCAACGGTAAAGTACACCGGCAACAATGTGCTGAGAATGTAAATTGGAATCCCTGTATTTTTGAGCATGTTTACCTGGCAAGGCCTGATTCGATCATGGATGGCGTGTCCGTATATAAGGCTAGGCTGAAAATGGGAGAAAAGCTGGCCGATAAAATTCTGCGAATGTATCCTGATAATGATATCGATGTCATTATCCCAATCCCCGATACCAGTTGCACTGCGGCTCTACCCATGGCGCACAGGTTGGGCGTCAAGTACCGTGAGGGCTTGGTTAAGAATCGCTATGTGGGTAGGACTTTTATCATGCCAGAACAGGAACAGCGGCATAAATCCGTGCGTCGAAAACTCAATACTGTGGAGCTCGAATTCAGGGGTAAAAATGTATTGCTTGTGGACGACTCCATTGTCAGAGGGACCACGTCAAGGCAGATTGTGCAGATGGCCCGAGATGCTGGGGCTAGAAAAGTCTACCTGGCATCAGCAGCACCGCCAATTCGGTTTCCTAATGTATATGGCATAGACATGCCGGCAGCCAAAGAGTTTGTTGCCGACGGTCAGACCATTGATGAGATTGCGGAATATATTGGTGTTGACTGGCTTGTCTATCAGGATCTTGAAGATCTGCAGTCCTGTGCCATGGGCATCAACCCCATGATAGAACGATTTGATTGCTCGATTTTTGACGGTC
>JAPKEK010000350.1 GCA_028822125.1 Pseudomonadales bacterium
ATTATTCTTGGAGAGGCCCGTTTAAGGGTAATCTAAACCTGCTGTTTCCCTGGAACACCCATGTCAGACCCACATTCCTGGTGTTCAATACTTTGTTACAAAGACCACAACGATTAAAATTTCAACTATCCTTTCAAGCAAATCATGGCCTAAAGCCGAAAAAAGCTGTAGCCGTACGGTAAAAAAAAATACCTCGGACCAGCGTAATCATTGCACATTCCTACTATCACGACTAAATTACACTGCTATGCAAAAACTATCACCCAAGGAACTCAAGCAGGTTACACAGAAGAGCGATCTCAGGGCTGCGCTGACCTTAGCCTCTGACTGGACGCTAATTGCCGGGGCTTTCATGTTGGCGGCCCTCTTTCCTTCTGTAGGGTCGATTCTCGTTGCTGCCTTCATAATCGGAGCCAGGCAACTTGCGCTGGGTATCATTGTGCACGAGGCCGGTCACCAGTCTTTTTTTCAGCACAAATCAACGAACAATTTCGTCGCAAGCTGGCTGTCAGGATATTGGATCTTTTCCAGCAAAAATAACTACATGAAAGGGCATATAAAACATCACCAGCTTGCCGGCACTGCTGACGATCCTGACCTCAAGAATTATCATTCTTACCCTGTTACCCGAGAGAGTTTCCGTCGAAAAATTGTCCGGGACCTGACCGGTCAAACAGGCTGGCGAAGACTCAAATCCATAGGACGTTCGATCAGAAATTACCACAAGCTTGATCATGATTCTCAGAGTGCTGTCAGAGGGGGCTTAATAGTTAACCTAGGCCTGTTGGGCTTGTTTGTTTCCCTGAATGTTACCTGGCTGATACTCATCTGGATTGGAGCGTTCGCAACGACCCACATGTTGTGTACCAGGCTAAGACAGGTGGCTGAACATGCTGCCGTACCTGATTTATACAGCAAAGATGCAAGGTTAAATACCAGAACCCTGAAAACACATTCGTGGGAACGACTGCTCATAGCCCCTCACCAGATCAGTTACCACGTAGAACATCATTTAATGCCGAGTGTTCCCCTGTATCGGTTACCTTTGCTGCATCGTTTGCTTGCCGCTAAGGGTTACTATGAAAACATCTCTTTTGCCCAAGGTTTTATCCCGCTCTTCAAACAGGTGACTCAGTGAAGGAAAACAGTTGCGCTTACTATCAGCAACCTAACGACAGAAAAACAGATCTGGCCACGCTGTTACTGCTTACAGGGCCAATTCATTTTCACTCTTTAACGGCTTAATTCAGGCCCGTTCACAGGATAAGCCAAAACCAGGCACTATCCAACCTGAGAGATCGTTAAAGACCACAACAGGTGCTGCAGTAGGCTAACTGGCTGCCACACTAGGACGTTGATTCTGCCAGTTCAAATTCCGAGTGCAGTGCCCGTACGGCCAACTCAAGATACTTTTCATCGATTACAACTGAAATTGCTATTTCGGAAGTTGAAATCATCTGGATATTGATCGATTCGGCTGCCAGTACTTCAAACATTTTACTGGCCACACCTGCATGCGAGCGCATGCCCACACCAACAATTGACAGCTTGGCAATACTGCTATCACCGGTCACTTCACGAGCGCCCATGGTAGCCGCTACTTGTTTTAGAATAGCCGCGGCTTCTTCATAATCTTCTCGGGAAAGGGTAAAAGTGAAATCAGTGCTGCGGTCGGCTGACACATTCTGCACAATCATATCCACTTCGATATTTGCAGCACTGATCGGTCCCAATATGGTTGATGCAATACCCGGTAGGTCGGGAACACCAAGAAGTGTTAACTTTGCTTCGTTTTTGGTGAACGCGATACCTGAAATTAATGGTGCTTCCATAATGAGATCTTCCTCGCTTGTGATGAGCGTTCCCGGGGCATCATTAAAACTGGAAAGTACTCTTAAAGGCACCTGAGACTTGCCCGCCAATTCTACAGCCCGGGTATGCAGTACTTTCGATCCCAGACTGGCCAACTCCAGCATTTCTTCAAAGCTAATCTGTTCAAGACACCGAGCCGATTCAACAATTCTGGGATCCGTTGTGAACACGCCTTCCACGTCTGTATAAATTCGACACTCCCTTGCATCCAGCCGCGCAGCCAGAGCAACCGCTGTCGTATCAGATCCGCCGCGCCCCAAAGTCGTTATGGTACCGGCTTCATCGATCCCCTGGAACCCAGCAACCACAGGCACCACCCCCTTGGCTAATTCTACCTGCAATTTATCTGCATCCACCTCCAGTATTCTCGATCGGTTTGGCACAGCATCAGTTCTAATGGCAACCTGCCCGCCAGTAAATGACTTGGCAGCGATACCATTTTTCAACAGTACCATTGCAACAAGGGCTATGCTGACCTGTTCTCCAGTAGATAGCAGAACATCAAGTTCCCGCCTTGTATCAAGCACTTGACCTTGCACTTCTTGAGCCAGTGAAACCAATCTATCCGTTTCATCTCCCATGGCAGAAACAACTACCAAAACATCATTTCCAGCCTGCTTTTCCTGACGCACTTTGGCGGCCACATTGTCCATGTGTTTGACAGAGGCAACCGATGTGCCTCCAAACTTCATGACCAGAAGAGCCATAGTAATTTCCTAACTATTTAACAATGAATCATAGTGACCGATATCAAGGGGATCCGCTGCTACGCTTACTGCAGTAGCCGCTCCCTTAAATAAGTCTCAATGCTGGCCAAGGCAGCCGGTAATGCATCCACATCGGAGCCACCCGCCCGGGCCATATCAGCACGCCCGCCACCTTTACCACCTACCCGTGAGGCCACGTGGTTGACCAGTTCGCCAGCATGTATGCGATCGGTCAGGTCTTTTGTCACCCCGGCAATCAAAGACACTTTCGCTTCATCGACCATACCAAGGACGACGACACCACTGCCTAGCTTATTTTTCAGACGATCAAGCGCATCAGGTAAAGATTTAGGGTCAGTCCCAGACAGCTGTTTAACCAACAGATGCACATCGCCTATTGATAGGACCGATGCCAACACATCCTGACCTTCTCCGCTGGCTATCTTTGCGTTCAACTGGCTAACCTGTTTCTCCAACTTTCGATTATCATCCATTAGCGCTTTAAGCCTGTCGACGTAACCGCTACGCTCAACTTTTAGCATACTACCAATAACACCGACTGCATCATCGAGTTCCTGTATGTCCTGCATAGCCATTCCACCAGTGACTGCTTCTATACGACGCACACCGGATGCCACTCCCTGCTCTGATAAAATCCTGAACAAACCAATGTCACCCGTCCGATCAGCATGGGTACCACCACACAATTCTGCTGAAAAACCATCACCCATGGTCAGTACTCTAACTTCTTCTGAATATTTTTCCCCGAATAACGCCAAGGCACCAGCACTTTTTGCTTCCTCTACCTTCATGATGTCCGTGCTGATAACTGAATTGTTCCTGATCTGGTCATTTACCAGCATTTCGATGCGTCGTATTTCTGCAGCCGTTACTGCTTCAAAATGAGAAAAATCAAACCTCAGCCTCTCCGGCTGAACTCGTGAGCCCCGCTGATTCACATGGGTTCCAAGTATCGAACGCAGTGCGGCATGCAACAGATGGGTAGCCGAATGATTCAATGTAGTGGCTTGCCTGGCATCACCCGAAACTTCTGCAACCACGCTATCATTAACCCGAAGCTCCCCTGAGATCACTTTAACCCGATGAACATGGGCATTCCCATGCCTGACAGTATCCTGCACCTCAACTGACAAACCCGCTGCATTGAACACACCCAGATCTCCGACCTGGCCACCACTTTCGGCATAAAAGGGCGACTGATCTAATACTGCCAACGCCTGCTCGCCTGGTCCTACCGCTTCCACCTCAGTTGCATTTGCTATTAATGCCAGGACCTGGCTATGGGCAGTTAAAGTATCGTAGCCGACGAACAGCGTTTCAATTTCAAGAGACAGTTCAGCCTCTGCTTCGCTAGCAAACTTACTGGCTGCTCGAGCCCTGGTACGCTGCTGTTGCATCGCCTTTTCAAAGCCATCCATATCAAGGTTCAGGCCTCTTTCCCTGGCTATATCACCTGTTAAATCAGTG
>JAPKEK010000351.1 GCA_028822125.1 Pseudomonadales bacterium
AGGTGGATACAGCGGTTGAGTTGGCAGCAATCCTTGCCTGATTCCCCATGCATAAAGAGCATCCAGGCATCTCGGTTCTAGCACCTGCCTGAGCAAAAATATTGTAAACACCTTCTTCCATGAGTTGATGCTGATCCATTTTGGTTGGTGGTGAAATCCACAGTCTGGTAGGAATAGAAGTTGCGTTGCTGAGCATTTTTGCCGCCGCCCGGAAATGACCTATGTTGGTCATACATGAACCAATGAACACTTCATCGATTTTTGTTCCAGCAACCTGTGAAAGTGGTTTGATATCATCGGGATCATTAGGGCAGGCTAGTAGCGGCTCGGTTATTTCATTCAGATTAATCTCAATGACTTCATAATATTCAGCGTCAGAGTCCGGTTGCATCAGTATGGGTTCATTCAGCCACGATTGCATTGCTTCAATTCGTCTGGCGATGGTTCTACCATCGCCATAGCCCTCGCCAATCATCCATTTCAGCAAGGTAACATTAGATTTCAGGTATTCGCTGATAGGTTCCACGCCCAGGCGGATAGTGCAGCCCCCGGCTGATCGTTCCGCAGATGCATCACTGATCTCAAAGGCCTGTTCGACTTTTAAATCGGGGAGTCCCTCAATTTCCAGAATTCGACCACTGAATACGTTTTTCTTACCCGCTTTGTCTAGCGTCAGCAAGCCCCTCTGGATCGCCGTATAAGGAATGGCGTTGACCAAATCTCTCAGGGTGATGCCCGCTTGCATTTCGCCGCTAAATCGGACTAATACTGATTCGGGCATATCCAGGGGCATCACGCCGAGGGCAGAGGCAAAGGCAACTAAGCCGGAACCGGCTGGAAAGCTGATTCCCATCGGGAATCGGGTGTGGGAGTCTCCACCCGTACCGACGGTATCCGGTAACAGCATTCTATTCAGCCAGGAGTGAATAATGCCATCTCCGGGACGCAGTGCAACACCACCACGAGTTTGAATAAAATCGGGAAGCTGGTGTTGCGTTTCTATATCAATGGGCTTTGGGTATGCCGCAGTATGACAAAATGACTGCATGACCAGATCAGCTGAGAACCCCAGGCAGGCTAACTCTTTTAGCTCGTCCCGGGTCATTGGGCCGGTTGTATCCTGCGATCCTACCGTTGTCATTTTCGGTTCGCAGTAGCTGCCAGGGCGCATGCCTGCAACGCCGCAGGCTTTACCGACTATCTTCTGGGCAAGGGTATAACCGCGGGTTGATATCTCCACCGGGATTGCCTTTCTGAAGATATCGCTACTATCCAGGTTAAGGGCATCGCGAGCCCGCTCAGTCAAGCCTCTGCCGATAATCAATGGAATTCTGCCGCCTGCTTGAACCTCATCCAGTAGAACGTTACTGGTTAGCTCGAATTCAGAGATCAGTTCATGTTGTTCATTGGTGATTTTTCCCTTGTAAGGGTGGATGGTAATAACATCGCCCATCCGCATTTTGCTGACGTCGCATTCGATCGGCAGGGCACCTGCATCCTCCATGGTATTGAAGAAAATGGGGGCAATTTTACCTCCCAGGACAACACCCCCATCTCGTTTATTGGGTATGTAGGGAATATCAGCGCCCATATGCCAGAGAACGGAGTTGGTTGCGGACTTTCTTGATGATCCTGTTCCTACAACATCACCCACGTAGGCAAGAGGATGTCCTTTCTGTTTCAGTGCTTCAATAGTAGCCAGTGGATCATCCATCGTTTTAATGAGCATGGATTTGGCATGAAGCGGGATATCCGGCCGGCTCCAGGCATCGCCCGCAGGTGACAGGTCATCGGTATTGGTTTCACCATCAACTTTAAACACGGTGACCTTGATTTCCGCAGCCGGTTTGGCTCGTTGCGTAAACCACTCAGCATTTGCCCAGGCGTTAATCACTGCAATGGCATGAGTATTCCCTGTTTTCGTTTTTTCAACAACGTCATGAAAGGCATCAAACATTAATAAGGTGTTGCTGAGCGCCGTGGCTGCGGCCGAAGCTACCTCAGTGTCTTCTAATAGATCAATCAGGGGCTGGATGTTATAGCCACCCAGCATGGTTCCTAGTAATTCGGTGGCTAGTAGGCGATCGATGACAGGGGAAGGTGTAATTCCCTTTGCAACGTCAGCGAGAAAGCCTGCTTTAACGTAGGCAGCATCGTCGACACCTGCTGGAACGCGATTGGTAAGCAGATCCAGCAAGAGTTTTTCCTCACCCAAAGGAGGTGCTTTTAAAAGCTCGGTTAACTCGTTAACCTGTTGGGCAGAAAGTGGTTTGGGTACAATCCCTTGAGCTGCTCTGTCCGCAGTATGTTGTCGATAAGCTTCAAGCACTGGAGAATCCTTGTTTGGCTCTTCTGATTGGTCGAGTGGAAATCAGTTTGGATGCAGATAATACTGTATGCGGCAATCAAAGTTAAGCCATGATGAATGGAGTAGTGATGAAAGTGAGTGACTTCCTATGGGTTCAGACGCCAGATTTGTGGCTCGACCAGGCGCTCCGTAATGTCGATATATTGCTGATGGACCATGCTAACTGTGAAAAAAAAGCCGCTTCAACAGCACTGAACCTGATGTATCGATATGTTGAATACCCTGAATTGTTAGCGCAGCTTTCGAAACTCGCGAGGGAAGAGTTACGCCATTTTGAACAAGTGCTGGGTTTTATGAAGTCAAGGAACATTGTTTATAGGCAGCTAAGTTCTTCCCGCTATGCGGGTGGTCTGCGTAAAGCGGTAAGGACTCATGAACCTAGCAGGTTGATCGATCTGATGCTGGTTAGTGCTATCGTGGAAGCTCGCAGCTGTGAGAGATTCTCCAGACTGGTATCTGTTCTGGAGCCAGGCCTCGCTGAATTCTATGGTTCTTTGCTGAAGTCTGAGCAGCGCCATTTTGAATGTTACCTGAGCTTTGCCAGGAAAATATCAGTCGGCCCTATAGATGAAAGACTGGCGGAATTTCTGGAAGTCGAAGCAGAACTCATTACCTCAGAGGATACTGATTTCCGGTTTCACAGTGGCTTGCCTGCCCAGGGATTCAGTTGAGTTGGTTGACTGGGAAATGGTCAAGCCTGATAGCCTGATCATCTGCTATAACCTGCCAGCCAAACTTATCCCAGTCACCCAGCACGATTCTACGGCAGTGCTGACTGCCACGATTGGGTAGGTGATCTTTCGGTCTGTGAGTGTGCCCATGAATTATCGTTTTTACGTTATGTCGGGCGAAGGTAAGCTGAACCTCTTCAGGGGTGACATCCATTATCTGCATTTCAGTCTGTCCTGTGTGAAGTTGGCTTTCTTTTCTTGCCTGTTGGGCGATGTGGGCTCGTTCTGATAGTGTTTTACTGAGCAAGTCAGCTTGAAAAGACTCACTGCGGAGCAGGTCCCGTATTGCCATATATTCATGGTCGAGTGTGCACAGGCTGTCTCCATGGAGGAGCAGAGTAGGCTGGCCGAATAGATCCAGAATGTAAGGGTCAGGGAGCAGGGTCAGGTTAGCCCGATCGGCGAACCTGGACCCGATCAGGAAATCCCGGTTGCCATGCATCAGGTAGACATCGGCATGGCACAGAGTCAGCGCTTCGATTATGGATTGATTGAAATCGGTATTGTCATCATCTCCCAGCCAGACCTCAAACAGGTCTCCAAGGATAAAAAGCGCATCCTGCTCGCTCAGCACTCGCAGATAATCTTTGAAAGCTTCAATTACATTCATCCTGGCGGGTTCCAGATGTAGATCAGAAATGAAAAGATAACGCGTCTTAGCCATATTTTTGGTCTTAACGGAATGAAAGTGATGGAAAGTGTAACACTCCAGCGCCAACTTTCGTTGACTGCGCGCTATTGCTTTAAGTAGAATCAGCGCGTTGCACCGAAGTCACCGTGGTGCTGGCTGCCTACAAGAGTGAGGTAAGACAGCTCCAATGGTAGTCTTTAGTAGGTAGTCTTTAGTAGGTAGTCTTTAGTAGGTAGTATTTAGTAGGTAGTAGGTAGTAGGTAGTAGGTGGTAGATTTATCGGGGTATAGCGCAGTCTGGTAGCGCGCCTGCTTTGGGAGCAGGATGTCGGGAG
>JAPKEK010000352.1 GCA_028822125.1 Pseudomonadales bacterium
CCTGTTTTTTTCTGTATCAGCACACAAAACATTCGCCCTTATTATAGGGACTCTTTCTCATCGTGCAAACCAAATAACGCCGTTTTAGCAATTTTAGTATTGAAATCGCCTGAGCCAATAAGTGACTCACCCACCGCAAAACCCGCTTTCACACTGGGCCTGGCCAGCAAGGCCTGATACCAGCGTTCTACGCTGGGGTAGTCCTGCAGGTCAATGCCATGTCGTTCATGCCTGAAAACCCATGCCAGGCAGGCGATATCGGCAATGCTGTATTCGTCTGCCAGGAATCGATGGCGTGCTAGTTGAAGATTAAGCACATCATACAAGCGCGCACATTCCGCCTGGTAGCGCTGGATCGCATATTCATGTCTGTCTTGTGCATACAAACGGAAGTGATGAGCCTGGCCCGCTATAGGCCCTAATCCACCAACCTGCCAGAACAACCATTGCATACAAGTCATTCTGGCATCGGCTCCTTGCGGGATTAACCGCTGATGCTTTTCCGCCAGATACAACAGAATCGCTCCGGATTCAAATATCACGCTCTTTTCCTCACCCTGGGTCGGGTAATGGTCTACCAGAGCAGGAATCTTGTGATTGGGCGATATAGCAACAAAATCAGCATGATGTTGTTCTCCCACGGAGATATTGACCGGGCAGAGATTGTAAGGCAGTTCAAGTTCTTCCAGCGTAATGGAAACTTTGTATCCGTTCGGTGTTGGCCAGAAATAAAAATCGTAAGCCACTGGGCACTCCTGTCAGTCTAAATGAGCAGCAAAAAACTCCAGACTCCGACTTAGCGCCAGATCTGCTGCTGCAGCATCGAAACTGGCCCTGTGATTACAGTTAAACCCGTGGTCCGCTTCATAGACATGAACATCTGAATCCAGGCAGGCCTCAGCAACAGCGTTAACCTCGGTCATCGGGATATGAGCATCCAATCTGCCAAAGTGAAACAGTACCGGCACCTTCGCAGATCGGTCCAATTCACCGCTGACGCCACCACCATAATAACTAACGGCACATTCTATACCTGCCAGTTCACAACTCGCCAGCCAGCTCATCAATCCTCCAAAACAATATCCGACCAGGCCAGTTTTATGATCCCCATTGAGATAATCTATAGCAGCCTGAATATCAAGCAAGGTCTCATTGACTCTCAGCTTACCTCGGGCTATTTCAACACCCTGCATCATGTCAGAACCACCATAACCTAATTCAATGCCTGGTTTGACACGGTCGAATAACGCCGGCGCAAGCGCTCGGTAACCGTCGGCAGCATAACCATCACAGACCTCCCTGATATGAGCATTAACACCAAATATTTCCTGAATAACCACAATCGCCCCTTTGGCGGGCTGATCTGGCTCTGCGAGATAACCCTTGAACTGATGCTCATCTGCACTTGACAGCTGAACTTGTCGACTAGTCATACCTTACTCTCCCTCTTACTGTCTCGGTTCTTTGATTTTGATTAACTTCACAGCCATAACGCCTATTAATAGCTTATCGAGACAACCTGTTATCTGCATGGTCGCGAATCCATCTACTTCAATCCTTTGAATGCTCATGCTGCTACACCCTTGCCCCAGGTATTTCCTGGGCCATCGAAAGGCCCAAGCTGAGCCTGCTTGGACCTGTGCAGCGACTACCCGCGCCAATACAGAAACCCATATCTGTTCATACTCGATGAACCTCGAAATTCTTCAGCAGAGAATGTTTATCCGCAGATCCAGTAACCACCGATCGGGCGATCTCTCCCTGCAAATACTGAACCGCGACGCGCTGCACATCTTCGGCTGTAACCTTCAGAATTTCTCGGCGCTGAGCACCTCGCCAGTCACCATCACGACTATGGAGGGCCAGGTGAAAGGACTGCCGGGCTTCTCCTGCAGGTGAACCGGGTGCATCTATTGTGCTGGCAATGCCAAGAATAGCTTCTTCCACTGCAGCACCGTCTACCTGCTGTTTCCTGGCCCAGTGGATGGCGTTATCGAATATCTCATAGGTTTTTTCCAGTTCTGGATCTCGATAAGAATAAAGCCTGAACACCCCGCTGTTAGCATCAAAGTTTGCGCCGCCCCCATAAGCCCCGCCTTTTTCCCTGATCTCACTATGCAGATAATGATTACGCAGGACGCTAGCCAATACGCTGAGCGCTGCACTATCAGCATCTGAGACAGGCACGGCAGCATAAGCCAGGGCACAGAAGTTCACCTGTGTATTGGTAATATAGGCTGTATCTGAATTGCTACCGCGCTCATTCAGCACAATCCTGTTGCCTGACAAGGCGACTCGATCCGGCCACAGGTTCGAAAGTGCCTGGGACAGATCCACGGACTGATCGGCGTCGGATATCAGCAACTGGACTTTTCCGGAATTTAAAAGCGATTCATGCAAGGCGATCAGCTGATCTACCAGGATGGCAGGTCCTGACTTGCGAATCTGCTGATCAAGCCTCTTTAGATGCTCAAGTCCAGCCAAACCACTTAATCGATGGTTAAGAGCAGCCACCGGACTGAACCAGGCAGAAGCAGCCAGCATGGCAAGGCTATGGCCCTGGCCGGTTACCCCCATTTCCCGCCTCGCTCGAATCTGCCTGACCAGATCTACAATTCGGTCCTGTTCATCAAAACGAACCGTCTCCAGTGTCTCTTTAAGCAACGACAGCATCGGTATGGCATTACGTCGCAATGCACGACTGCCCAAGACAAAAAAGGCACGCTGGTGAGTGTAGTCGTCAACACAGGATCTCAAAGAGCTATAGGCACTCAAACCACCGGTAATGGCATGCTGGACATCCTGGGTTTCCAGATAATTACGACCACCGCTACCTAACTCGCCGATTAACTGTCCTAATAAAGGCAATATCTGCCATTGTTCTTCTCTGAGGCCGGCAGCTTCGGTGACGATCTGGTGGTATACCAGGCCATTGCAACTGGCTTCATAACGAGTAATACCCGATGTTGACATGGGCTCGGGATAATTAACCAGGTCCGGAATATCTGACAGCGTGACGCTGGGCAATACGGATAAATCTTCTGTCATCGCCTGCCGTTCATCCAAATCCTGGCTCTGCTTTAGAATGTCCTGGCATTGAAGGTCAGTCAGGCCGGTTTTAATCAGATCTAATCGCTGGCTTTCCTGCTCATCCTGAAGCTGGGACAGCTGCGGGTCCGGCACCATAGTCAGACGAACCCTATGCGCATTATTCAATAGTAAATCCTTCACCTGAGTCTTGATAAATTCAGGATCTTCTATATCCGTGCGCAGCTTTTCCAGGGCACTGTCCAGGTCCAGCAGGTTCATCGGGCTTCCCCTGTGTACCGCTGCAGACATACAAGAAAAAATGAGCTGCAGGCCATAGGGCATACCATCACCACCAATTTCTCGCTGAGACAGTTCAAGTTGATGCAGTACAGCTTCCAGGCGGTCTTTGCCAATACCGTCCTCAGCAACCTGCTTCAACACATCCAGAATCAATGCCTGTAAGGCATCTGCATGCTCAGCTTCACTGCCTTCAACCCCACAGACAAAGCTCATCTCATGATTGTTTTCCTCCAAACCGGTCAGCGGCGATACTGCCGTACTATGAGTAAAGCCTTCCAGAGCCAGTCTAAGCGGGGATGCGCTGGTATCCAGCAAAGCATCCGATAGCAAATTAGCGGTTAACAGATTCTCAAGATCGGTGTTCTTGCCTAATAACCAGGCCAGGACAATATGGGTTTTTGCAGCCGTGTCCTGTTCATCAACGCAGTAGGCCTCGGTCACCTCAATAGGCACTGACAATCGCTTTTCAGGTGGAACCTCGATGACGGTGTCGCGACGCTGGAATCGCTGCAAAGCACGTTCTTCAAAAATAGCCTGCAGCGCTTCCACCTCTATATCGCCGAAAGTCATTAATACCGCATTACTCGGGTGATAATGTGTCTGATAGAAGTCAAGCAATGCCGGATAGGTCAGAGATGGGATATCTGCTGGGTCGCCACCGCTGTTATAATGATAGGTCACACTGGGGAATAAGTGCTTTTGTGACTGATCCCAGAGCACCGACACGGG
>JAPKEK010000353.1 GCA_028822125.1 Pseudomonadales bacterium
CCAGAGTATAAGAGCGTACCGGTTGAATCCTTTCTGTTTGACGATGAGGCGCAGACAAGCGTCGTAAATTTGTCGCAATCCGTAGATTTTGCAAAACCGCCTGGAACAGTGGCGCTGGTCGGCGGAAAAATAATTACCATGGATGCCGACCGCTCAGTAATCCAGTCTGGTGTTGTTTTGATACGTGAAAATTTAATACAGCAGGTGGGCAGTATAGACGAGGTTACCATTCCAGAGGATGCCAGTGTGATGGATATCACCGGTAAAGTTATTATGCCGGGTATGATAGATGCACATGCCCACGGCTCCTACGGTAGAGATCAGATTATTCCTCAACAGAATTGGTCTTTGCTGGCTCACCTGGCACTGGGTGTTACCACGGTCCATAACCCATCCAGTCGAGCGAATCAGGTGTTTGCTGCAGCGGAATATCAGAAGGCAGGTCGTATATTGGGGCCGCGCATCTTCTCGACGGGCGAGGTTATATACGGTGCTAAGAGCACTGGCTTTGCGCCTGTGGATTCCCTGGATGATGCCCTGGCGCACGTTAACAGGTTAAAAGCACAGGGTGCGATCAGCGTCAAAAACTATAATCATCCGCGGCGGTCTCAGCGACAACAGGTGATCGAAGCGGCGCGTCGTGAAGATTTACTGGTGGTCGCCGAGGGTGCTTCCCTGTTTCATCAGGACATGAATCTCATAGCGGATGGATCAACCGGCGTGGAGCATAATATACCGACGCTAAAAATCTATGATGACGTTGTTCAGTTCTGGCAACAGTCTTCAACGGGATATACGCCGACGCTGGTGGTGACCTACGGCGGTCTGACTTCGGAAGATTACTATTACCAGGATACGGAGGTTTGGAAGCATCACCTGCTGGCTAATTTTGTTCCGCCAACTGAGTTGCAGGCTAGATCGGTAAGACGCATTATGGCGCCAGAGGAAGACTTTCGAGATGATGATTCGGCAGCGGCGGCAAAGCTGTTGCTCGAGGCGGGTGTAACCGTAAATACTGGCGCCCATGGGCAGCGCGAAGGGCTTGCAACTCACTGGGAGTTATGGAGTTTTGTTCGTGGCGGAATGTCCCCCATGCAAGCGCTTTCCCTGGCTACCGTGAATCCAGCACGTTATCTTGGCATGGATCAGGAGTTGGGTTCCATTGAGGTGGGTAAACTGGCAGACCTGCTGGTGCTTGATGCCGACCCTTTGGAGAATATACGTCATTCAGATCGTATTCACTGGGTGGTCATTAATGGCAGGATTTTCAATGCGAGTAATTTGCATGAGACCCTCACGGGTGACGCAAAGCTCAGGCCACTCTGGTGGTATGGTAAGCCGCAGTACGAAATTCGATAGCTAATCTGCACAACGGCGTTTCGATAAACCTCGATGGGTGGCATGCTAAGGCCGGTTGCCGGGCTGCTGCCACTGTTGTGAATTGGCAGTGCTGGTGGGTTCAACGGCGCAGGAGTCGGTCAATCGGGCCTGATGTAACCTTCTGCCTGGTCAATTTCCTCTCCAGCGAGGTAGCGGTCTCTTTGCTCGTTAAGGTAACGACGGTGATGCTTGTCAAGCATGCTGAGGTGGTTTTCATTGATGAGCATGGTCTGTAACGATTGCCACTGGGCCCAGGCCTGGGCCGAATAAGCCTCAAATATGGCTGCGCCTCGCGATCCCGGGAAGGGTGCTTCTGCTAGGCCGGGTAATTTTTTTTTGAGTAATTGACAGAATACAGTACGCGACATAATGATTTGTTCACTTTTTAAGAAGCCTTGTTAACAGTTTAACATCAGCCCGATAATTGGGCAGGATGGGCATAGGTTGACTGATATGTTACCAGACATTTAAGTTTGCTCCTCTGTTTTTGAAATGCTTTGTATAAGCCAGATTATCGCCGGTCCAGGTTGTGACCTGTCCGATCAGGTGGTCCTATTGCTATCAGCTCATACCGCATGAATCAGCAAAGCGTTGCATTGTCCTTGGTTCTTTGAACAGGCCAGAATAGTCGCTTTCCGCCGTTGATGGCGCAGGAGGCGTTCGAACTGGCTGACATCCAGCAGAGGGGCTTTAAAGTAATCCAGCTAATAACCGAGTGACTGGCCCTGTCATGCCTATTTTATTTTCCTGCAGACTGCTGACCCAGCGCGTCTGAGATTCCTCGAATTGCCTGAACGGCTCGTTCAATTGGACCAGGATAGGCTGGATATCCAGGTCAAAATGGGTAAAACCGTGCTTAAATGAGGGCAGCCAGGTCACCGTGCCTTGAATATTTTCCAGGTGATCTGGTAATTCGTTTTGAGCACATTCGGGGAAACTAAATAAACCACCCCAGAGACCGTTAAGGGCTCTGCGCTCCAGCATGATGGCGCCATTGGTATTGCGAAGGATAAGCATGCAAGTGCTTCTGGTTGGTCTAGCAGTCGCTGGTTTTTTACCTGGGAATTCATTAATTGTGCTTGTTTGAAAGGCAATGCAAGATTGTTGCAGCGGGCACTTGTGGCAATCAGGCAGTGACTTGTTACACAGGGTTGCACCCAGATCCATAATCGCCTGGGTATAGTCGGCTACTCTATTAACGGGGGTGTTCGCTTCGGCTATGTCCCAGAGACGGTCAGAAACCGGTTTTTTCCCTGGCCATCCTGATACAGCAAAACATCGCGCCAATACTCTTTTGACATTTCCATCGAGAATGGCGCTCTGGTGATTAAAACAGATAGCTGCGATGGCACCAGCAGTCGACCTGCCAATCCCGGGAAGACGCATGAGGGCTGCCTGGTCTGAAGGAAAAACGCCACTCAGATCGTTAATGATGATATTGGCAGCTTTGTGTAGATTTCTAGCTCTGGCATAGTAACCCAGGCCCGTCCATCGATGTAACACCTCGTCCAGTGAAGCACTGGCGAGTGCTTTTGGGTCTGGGAAGGCGATCATGAATTTCTCGTAAAAGGGTATCACAGTAGCGACCTGGGTTTGCTGCAGCATGACTTCAGAGACCCAGACAGGATAGGGATCAGTGGACTGCTGCCAGGGTAGATTTCTTCGGCCGTGTTGGTCAAACCAGCTGAGTAGATTATTGGCAAACTCCGGTAGATGGCTCATTCGCTTTTAAATAGACCTTTGAAGATTTTCTTGAGCGACCCTTGATTATTACCCAGCAGTTTTTCCAGGTTCTTCCTGCCAATGAGGCGTAATTCCTTTTTCGCCAGTGCTGAGATGATATCGCCCAGCAGGCTTTGATTCGCTTCACATAAGGTCGTGATGGAATTATCCAATGAGCCCATACACTGCATGGGCCAGTCCACCTCAGTGAGCAGGCCAGAGACCGGGAATGGTGGTTTATTGGAAGGATCCAGGTTTACCTTTAACTGGTAATTGATGTTGTGTCTAAACAGGTCAAAACCACCCTTGCCGGAAAATTTGAAGTTAGCGATCTGGCCTGTAAATTGCTGCCCGGATACGGTCCCTTCCCTGAATTGATGTTGGATATCAAACTGATCGAAGGGGATCTGATCCGGCCAGTGACTGATGTGGGTTGATTTTCCAGTAATAAGATCAATTGCAGTTGACAGGTTTTTCAGGCTGGTGACGTTAACGGTACCATGATTAATCTTGGCAGTTGTCGCACCGGTTAGGCTGGTCTGCAGGTTATTGAGCCTGCTACCGGTAAACTGATAACTGCCGTTGGCGTTAAGTGAGCCGTTAATTGAACGATTATCAGAGAAGCTGGGCAGATCAATCTGCTTCAGATTGAGGGTCAGGCGGGATTCAGGTTGCTGTTGGTAATTACTGTTCAAGCTTGCCTTCACGCTTCCACCCAGCGTGTTAAAGCTCACCTGGGCCCGCATGCTGTCATCCTGGTTACCTGCCCTGATTCTCAAGTCGTTTAGAGTATACCCGGGCAGCTTGATTTGATCTGCGCGAACAGCCAGCAGAATGTCGGATTCCCGAAGCAGGTTAACAGGCAGGATCTGAAAATCCTTCAGCTGGGTCGCAGCTGTGGTGGGGTTTTCGGTTTCTGATCGGGTTTGCTTTGACAGGTCCCATTGTTTGAG
>JAPKEK010000354.1 GCA_028822125.1 Pseudomonadales bacterium
CACAATGGGTGAACTTGGAGATTGACGAGCTTGGCGAACTCGTGTCTCATCCGCAGGAAATCATTGATAATATTGTCGATATCAGCCATCTGGGTCCTATCCACGGCTCTACGCTGGAATACTTCGAGAACGAATTTCGCGGGCATATTGCAATACAGCGTCAGGGCGGCGGGCACAAAACCTTGGTTCAAGGTAACGCCATGCTTGAAACTGACACCTGGTATACGGGGCCGGGGATCCTGCTGTCCAGGCTGACCGGTTTATACGATGCCCTTATGTACATTACCCATACACCAGTGAGCGATGGCGTTGTCCGGGCCTGGCATGGGCTGATGGTTAGACCCGGAGCAGAGCATCCGTCAGAGGAAGACATTGAGCAATCAAGGGCATTCCAGGAAGCCAGTAAGCTGGCATTTTTACAGGATTTTGAAGTCTGGTCCACAAAGAGACCGGCTTTTCAGGTTTTACAATTAAAAGCAGATGGCCCTTATCATAAGGCGCGCCAATGGTACGGTCAGTTTTATCGTCCGCGCGAGGATGCCAAAGCAATACACGCAAGCGTTGATGGTACCTATACAGTCAAATGGATGCCCGCTGCTCCCCAGGCTGTGTCGGCAGCTGGCAAGTATTAGCGCTTCAGCCGGATCAGCATGGCTTACAGGCTATCCGTCGGTCTTTGTCGGGCTATGACTGTCTGGGTATTTACAGTGACTCGATCATAAACCCTGATTATTCAGTCAGGGTGCGTGCAGGTAAGTCGTCATTGAGGACGCAGCGAACCCCGTCTCTGTCCATTTCGGCTACACACAGGTTGCACACCGTGCAGCCGGATTCCGTTTTGAGGCCCTGCTGGTAATGCCTGACCAGGGCAGGGTCATGAATCAGTGCTCTGCCAAGTTGCACCGCCTGATAGCCTTCCGCCAGGGCGCGATGCACACTATCAAGACTTTGAACGCCACCGACGCAAATCAGCGGCAAAGAGACTTCTGTCCTGAGTTGTTTAGCAAGCTCAAGAAAATACAGTTCTTCAAACGGTTGGGATTTCAAGACGGGCCTGGCCATACGATAAACCAGTTTATCAATTTTACGACGCTGTACCTTGATGAGTGCGTCAACGAAGGTCGGGCCTCGAAACAGATACATGGCGTTCTTTGAGGAAAATCCACCGGACAACACCAGGGCATCTGCGTCATTAGCCTCCAGGAGTCGGGCAGTGACTATACTGTCCTCGATCTCAACGCCACCTCGGAAGCCATCCCTCAGATTCATTTTGACAATGATTGGCACGGCATCGCCGACGCCTTGCCGGACCGCTTGAAGGACTTCTACTGGGAATCGGGCACGGTTCTCTGCGCAGCCGCCATATTCATCTTTGCGTTTGTTCACTGCCGGGCTCAAGAACTGGCTGAGCAAATAGCCGTGGCCCATATGCAATTCAACGGCATCAAAGCCTGCCATGACTGCGCGTTCGGCAGCGCTTCGGTATTGCCTGGTCAGTTCAACCAATTCAGGTTTCTTCAGGGCACGTGCAAAAGGGGTGCCGACAAAGGTACCAAGGGAGTTGAATCCATTACTGGGGCCTCTCGCACGTCGTCCGATCCAGCCGCTCCACTTCGAGGAATTGCCGCAGTGCGCCAGTTGAATAGCGGTCTTGGCTCCGTGCTTATGTATTCGGTCCGTGACTTCTTTGAGATCATCGAGGATATCGTCCTGCAGGCACATCTGGTCATTAAAGGTACGGCCACCCGGTTCGATAGAACCGTAAGACACCGTACACAGCCCGGTTCCGCCAGCCGCGAAGGCTTCGTGAAAAGCGCCCAGGCCCTCTCGGTCCGGCTTGCCACCCTTGCAGTGGCCTTCAAAGGTCGCTGCTTTGATGAACCGGTTGGGTAGTTCAAGCGTCCTTAATTTCCAGGGCGAAAATGGATCAATACGGTCCGTGCTGATAGTGTCTGTCATCGTCATTTCTACCTAGATGACCCTGGCAGGGTGGGGAATACGAGGCTCACCTAGCTGATCCCGATAGGATGGTGGCTGCAGGCCACCACGGTCGGTAATGCCATATTCAACAGCTAACTCAGCGGTAACCAGTGTCTGTCCTGACTTATCCATTACCGCTGGGTCTGCTGCCAGGGCATGGATGATACGGCCGTTAAACTCTGGTGTCTCTGCTGACGCCATGAAGTCGTCATATTGTTCGCCCCTATGGCGCAAAACGATCTCGGTCCTCTCAGTTAACTGAGGTCCCAGCCAGAGAGACACGACAGCAACACCATCGTTCTCCAGATCGATGGCCATGTCAGTTGCGAACTTATCATAACCCACTTTCTGGGCACCGTAGGCAGGTCCATGCATATAACAAGCTGAACCAAATGAGGAGGTAAAGGTGATGAAGCCGGATTGTTGATGAACCATCATTTTTGCGGCGTGATAGCTGGCAACATAAGCTGAGCGAAGCCCCACATCAAGTATATCCACCAGTGCCAGTGGCTTTTCCCAGAAACCACCTGGATCGATTAGATTCTCGTGGATTACTGCTGCATTATTAACCAGTATATCCAATCGACCTTGTTCGTCAGATATTCTCTGGATTGCCTGTGCAGTCTGCTGATCATCTGCGTGGTCGCATTCGATGCAGATTGCCTGGCCACCGGCAGCAATAATAGCATCGGCCGTTTCATCAAGTGTTCCGCTGAGAAGTTCTCCCTTCAAAGTTTCGGTTGCTTCACTTTTAGATCGTCCGGTAATGTAGACAATGGCACCCTCTGCTGCGAAACCCAGGGCAATACCTTTGCCTGCACCGCGACTGGCACCTGTTACCAGGGCTACTTTAGCCTTATCCATTATTCTCTCCTGATGCGATGTTAGTCTCTATGAAATCTAGACAGTTATTGTGTATATTGCAATAAAATGAAGTATAAACTATCAATAAACGTATTATATAGGCTTAAAACTGCGGATAGTGAATATTTATCATGATATGGGGAAAGCCTGACGGGGTGATCATAGGCAGCCCTGCGCGTAAATGGATGGCACCAGGGGATAACCCTGGGTTTAATTAGGCCCGTGTTGTGTCAGGGTGGTAGCCTAGCAAGACTGGTTTGGGAAAAGGCTGAGGGAGATGGAGTCAGATAACTGCTTAGATGAAATGCCCGGAGGCGCTAACTGGCACTCTTTCGTTGAAGAACCTTGGGTCATCGAGGATGAGCGTCAGCAAACCTGGACGCACAGCGCCGATTGGCTGGTTGTTGGATTTGGTGGCGCTGGTGCCACCGCTGCCTTGCGAGCCAGTCAGAATGGACTGACTGTGATTGCGCTGGATAAAGCCGACGGTGGTGGCGCAACACTAGCCGGCGGTGGCGTTTTCTATGCGGGTGGCGGCACCCGGATTCAACGCCAGTTGAATGAAGTAGACACGCCAGAGAATATGTATAACTACCTTAAACTCGAGACCGGCGGTATTGTTTCGGATGAGACCCTGATGCGTTTCTGCCAGACCAGTGCTGATAACCTGGACTGGTTGATGGATCAGGGGGTTAAATTTGGTGGTCCGGTCTGGAAAGGGAAAACATCTTATCCAAATGTAAACTACTTCCTTTACCATTCAGATAACTCGCTTCTACCTGCCTATACGAAGTGGGCATCACCTGCCGCGCGGGGCCACAGAGGCGTTATATCAAAGGGCCGCAGCGCTGTTAACCTCGGCGGCTCGATCTACTCACCGCTGCAGGCTCAGTGCCATAGCAGAGGGGTCCAGATAGAGACAAAAACTGAAGCTTTTCAGCTAGTTGTGTCAAAACGTGATGGTTCAGTGTTAGGTGTAAGAGCACGCCAGCTGGTGCCGGGTAGCGATGCCAGCAAAGAGCATGCGCGTTGCCTTGCGCGGGGCAACCTAATCAGCAGGCTTTATCCGTTCTTCCTACCTGGGGCACGCCGCGTGCAAGGTTGGGCCAGAAAATATTTTATCCGCGCAGCCCAGATAGAAGCCGAAAATCGCCAGATAGTGGCTTATCAGGCCCGAGCCGGCGTTTGCCTGAGCGCGGGTGGATTTATC
>JAPKEK010000355.1 GCA_028822125.1 Pseudomonadales bacterium
TTAAACGACTGGACTGAAAACTGGGATGCGTTCATGATAAGTTCCTGAAAATAGTTCAAAGCGGGTGAAAACGATACCTTGTGAACCGCTCCAAAGCCAAAAAAAACAGGGGATTCAGTCAGTTTCATGCGAGTAACGGCAAAGCGGACTGACTTACCTGATAATTCCAGTACAGCAGAGCTGGCAGATTAAATCAATAACCTGCATCAAAGTCGTTACAACAAATATTGGCTAGGTGTCGATCGAGACAATGACCAGACCGGTCCTTTAACCTTCGATAAAGCTCTTCAACTGCTCCGAGCGAGCGGGATGCCTTAGCTTACGTAGTGCCTTTGCCTCAATCTGGCGGATACGCTCACGGGTTACCGAAAACTGCCGACCGACCTCTTCAAGGGTATGGTCAGTATTCATATCAATGCCAAAACGCATCCGCAGCACCTTTGCTTCACGTTCCGTCAAAGCGGTAAGGACTTCACTGGTTGTTTCTCTTAAACCCTCATCAGAGGCATGTTCCATGGGAGATTCAATTGAAGTGTCACTGACCAGATTCCAAATGGTCGAGTCATCATCATCACCCACCGGCGTCTCCAGAGATATGGGTTGTTTGGCCACATCGAGGGCCTTAATAACCTTATCCTGGGGCAGGTCCATTCTAAGACTTAATTCTTCAATAGTCGGAGCACGGCCCAGTTCCTGGACCAATTGTCTATTGAGGCGGTTAATTTTATTAACGGTTTCCATCATATGAACAGGAACCCGTATGGTTCTTGCCAGATCGGAGATCGACCGGGTAATCGCCTGCCGAATCCACCAGGTCGCATAGGTTGAAAACTTGAATCCCCGGCGATACTCAAACTTATCCACCGCTTTCATCAAGCCAATATTTCCTTCCTGAATCAGGTCCAGAAAGTGCAGTCCTCGGTTCGTGTATTTTTTCGCTATTGAAATGACCAAACGAAGGTTAGCCTCAATCATATCCTTCTTGGCTGCTCGAGTGTTCAAGATAGCTCTATGCAACTGACCGTGTATTTCCTTGATGTCACTGATTTGCAGGTGTGTTTCTTCGGTAACACGGCGCATTGTTTTTATGGCATGGCGAAGCGATATCCGGTTTTCGGAAATTTTCCCGGCCCAGCTCTCTTCTGATTTTTCAAGTCTGTCGACAAATTTAAGATCTGTCTGATGGCCTAAAAAAGCTTCAAGGAAAACGTCCTTGGGCATTTTGGCTCTATCAACACAGATATTCCTGATGAGTCGTTCCTGGGCCCGGATAACCTTCATATCGCCTTGAAGAATAGTGACAATAGGATCCATTACTGCTGGTACCAGTTTCAGTAAGGAAAAAATCTCCTGAAGAGCAACCAAGGCGTTGTTATATTTCGTTGATCCGCGATCATGTTTTGCCGCAACTTTAGAGAAAGCGTTCGAGGTTGACTGGATCGATTCAAACCGGGATGCAACCAATTCTGGATCCGGACCGTTGTTGACTGCAACTTCAGGCTCTTCAAACTTGCCACTCGATTTTGCCGCCGCAATCCGAGACGTATCCGGAATTACTGTTTCAGGATCCAAAAAGCCAGCCAGAATCGGTCCTATTTCCAGGTGACCTTCGCCTTCTTCTTTATTTTCCAGCAAAGTTTTATAACGTTTCAGGATTTTTTCTACCGGGCCCGGATAGCTGGCAAGGGCTCGCATTGAATCGCGAATACCATCTTCAATTCGTTTTGCAATTACGATTTCACCCTCACGAGTCAACAGAGGGACGGTGCCCATTTCGCGCATATACATGCGCACCGGGTCCATGGTTTTTCCGCCTGCCTCGATAGTCGTGACCAGCGCTTCCTCGGAAATAGTGTCTTCTGAGGCAACCTTTAATTCAGACACATCCTTTGGTGCCACTTCCAACACCATAATATGGAGGTCGCCAAGAGCCTGCACAATAGTATCGAATTCTTCAGAGCCTATAATACTGTCGGGAAGTGCCTCTGACAGGCTATCCAGCGTCAAATAACCTTGTTCCTTGCCCTTTTCAAGCAGGGTATTCAAGGTTGCTTCGAGGCCTTCCAGGTCTTCATCACCATCGGTTGCCAGAACAATGCGACTGGTCAAGACTTCCAGTGCATCCTGGTTATCCGATGAGCTTTCGATGGCATCACTCTCAATTATCGAATCAAAATCACCTTCTGTAGTGTGATTTGTCATTTATAAATTCTCCATGATTAATGACAGGAATTTTTTCGAATGCACTAATCTCTTGTTTTCCCCGCCCTTATCCGACCTAACAACCATTAATTAATGAAACAATCGCGCTAAAGGCTAAAAGAAGATTACGTTCAAACAATTGATTTCGGCGAGAGTTTAACACTGAACGGGCTGAACAACACCCGGCAAATGGGGTGAAATCATGCTTTTCCAAATTTGTCCCCTGGTTAAATCGACTTTATAGGCATTTTACCCATCTGCGACCCTGGCTCCGCGGATTCCCAGCAGTCAAATCCCATCAAATGAAGGCCTCAAGACTAACACTGCTAGTTGGCCGTTAGTTTCTGAACGCGTCACTTCTTACCCATACAGATCGATTAACGTCTTTTTGACCTGACCTTTGCACACAACTATTGTAGATCATCCAGCGTCTTATACGTTCAATTACCCAGCATAACTTAAGTATTTTTGTATTTCCTTTCATAGGCTTAAAACATCAAGCTCAATGTCAAGGGTCCTCTGGGTGAGAAACCTCCATTTTTTATAGGTATTTATCCCCATTATTAACGAGTATATTTCCATGTCTCACTAGCCCAAGCTGTATGAACAAACAGTATTCTCCTCGGCAGGACGGATGCACATACAGCTTGGCTAGCTGAGACCAAAGCCTTTTCTCCCCTAAGCCCTGACTAAAAGCCCTGACTAAAACAGCAAATGTTTCTGCCAATCATATTTTCTGTCGCCAACGACCAGAAATTCAGGATTCAGCAGGCTATCTTTCTGATTATAGAGCAGCGGCTGAAAATCCAGGTCAAGCACCCTGCCGCCAGCGGCCTCAACGATTGCCTGAGCTGCAGCCGTATCCCATTCACTGGTGGGTGCAAGTCTTGGATACAAGTCTGCTTTCCCCGCAGCAACTAAACACAACTTCAATGAACTGCCCATATT
Organism: Pseudomonadales bacterium; assembly: GCA_028822125.1. Lineage (GTDB taxonomy): Bacteria > Pseudomonadota > Gammaproteobacteria > Pseudomonadales > Azotimanducaceae > UBA9926. Next base: position 3,151 of record JAPKEK010000355.1, read on the forward strand.
GGTCAATTCCACCTGTTTAAACTTAGTGCGTAATCCATCCAACAGGTGTTCAAGGGCATCTGCCCCGTGCCGCCTGCTAGCAACGACAACGAGGGGATCACTCTCTTGCCTGGTCTGCATCGATCTCGCATGGATTTCTTTGCGATGATCTTTTTCGATGAACCAAGCCGCTGGTTTATCTAACTGAGTTCCAAAGTAACTGGTTCCCTGCACTGGCACATGAACAACACCCACTATGGCTTTGCCTTGATCGATTAAGGCAATATTCACAGTAAATTCACCGTTACGCTGAATGAACTCTTTGGTCCCATCCAAAGGATCAACCAGAAAATACCTCGACCAGGCGCGCCTTTGTTCAAGCGATATCGAATCCGATTCCTCCGAGAGAACTGGAATTTCTGGATATAATTCAGCCAGTCTGGCAACGATAATCCTGTGCGCTGCAAGATCCGCCTGGGTTAGAGGGGAATTATCTGATTTTGTTTCAACATCAATTTTACTACCCTCATAAACCTCGAGGATCGCTCTACCTGCCTCTTCTGCAATCTGTATAATCTGTTCAAACACGACAAAACTCCCGAAAAGCCCATAGGTTACTATGGCCGACAGATGATTGGGAACTCTTCAATAGGAATAGCTATGCTGCAAAAGACCACCACCCTGTTCGTGGATATGGATGGAACGCTTCTTGACTTGCATTTTGATTCCTTCTTCTGGAATTACCACCTACCCAAGCGCTTCGCTGAGATACACTCGATACCTCCCATAAAAGCCTCGACTATGATCGCTGAGCAAATGACCATGGCCAAAGGAACCCTTCACTGGTGCTCTAGCCACTACTGGTCAGATACATTCGATATCGACATTATCGAGCTGAAGCATGAAGTAAAGCA
>JAPKEK010000356.1 GCA_028822125.1 Pseudomonadales bacterium
CTCGTTCACTGGTCAGACAGGTATACACTGCTCATATCTTTGAATCAAAGGAATTTATCATGTGTCGAATCGTGCTGTTATTTCTGGCCCTGCCAGGAACGGTTTTAGCGATAGAAAAACTCGAGTACGAAACCCTCGAATCCCATGACGGCATCGAATTAAGGCAGTATCCTGCTCACAATCTGGCGATAACGCAGGTGCAAGGCGGATTTAAGGCCGCAGGCAGTGAGGGCTTCCGCCGACTGGTGGCCTATATTTTTGGCAGTAATGCGAATAACCAGAAAATTGCCATGACAGCCCCGATCATGCAGAGCTCAGTGGCGGCAGATCATTACCAGCTAAGTCTTTTCATGCCGGTTCAGTTTGCCTTGAGTGAACTGCCTGACCCTGCCGATAGCCGGGTAGAGATTGTCAGGGCGCCGGCAAGCACCATGGCGGTTCGCACCTATAAAGGGGGCTGGGTCGAAAAAACCTATCAAAAACATAGGCGGGCATTAGTGTCCGCGCTCAGCAAAACAGCTGAATTGACGATTGTTGGTGATCCGGTCTGGGCCCGTTATAACTCGCCCATGGTGCCGGGATTCCTGCGGTCTAATGAAGTACTGATCCCCGTCAGCAGAATTAACGACTGAGCTTTAACGTGCACCTGCCCGCGACCCTCAGGCAAAACAGGCAGTATCTCCTGCAGGCTTATTGGACAGATCTTGTTCAGTCCTTGTTTTTCATTCCTGAGGACAGGTCCGGCCAAGCCAGCCTGAGGTATTGGTACATGGACAGCAACGTCAGGCCTGCTGCAGCGTACAGCAGTATGTAGCCCAGGATGACCAGGGCATGCGGATCAGGGCCACTGGCTAATAGCACAATGATTGCAATCATCTGAAAAGCTGTTTTAATTTTCCCCAGAAAAGAGACCGCAACGCCGCGCTTATCACTGTATCGCGCCATCCACTCCCGCAGTGCTGAAACCACGATTTCACGACAGACGATAACCAGCGCTGGAATTGCTAACACTGCACTGGCATGAACCTCAACCAGCAGGACCAGTGCAACAGCGACAATCAACTTGTCTGCAACCGGGTCCAGAAAAGCGCCAAATGCCGTCATCTGGCCCATCCGCCTTGCAAGATAACCATCCAGCCAGTCAGTGATACTAGCTACCGTGAAAATAAATGCCGAAACAATATAGCGGGTCTCCATCGGCAGCAGATAAAAGGCAATGACCAGCACTGGAATAAGCAGGATTCTAAGGCCGGTAATGATATTAGGTAAGCTGATGGCTAGTTTCATAAGTCACGATCACTTTGAGCTGACCCCAGTCTAACCGTTGTGCAGGGTTGTATAAATGTGTTCCGCTAATTTTTGACTAATTCCCTCTACCCGGGCGATCTCAGCCGTTGATGCACTCATCAGCTGCTTGACGCTACCAAAGTACCTGAGCAGGTTTCTCTTGCGAGTGGACCCGATCCCCTGAATCCCATCCAACTGGGATTCGGTTCTCTTTTTGCCGCGTCGCTGTCGATGGCCGGTAACGGCAAATCGGTGGCTCTCATCCCTGATATGCTGGATAAGATGCAGTCCTGCATGATCTGCTGGCAGATTCATTTCTGCCTTGCCCGGCACAATCAAGCTTTCCAGCCCGGCCTTGCGGGAAGGCCCCTTAGCCACGCCAACAATCAATACATCCTCTACCTGTAGCTCCTCAAGGACGTTTCTGGCCTGGGTCACCTGGCCTTTACCGCCATCAATGAACAATATATCCGGCAGGTGGCCTTCTCCCTTCTGCAGACGGGTGTAGCGTCGTCGCAGGGCCTGTTCCATGGCGGCATAATCATCGCCGGCGGTAACATCCCGGATATTAAACAGCCGGTAATCTGCTTTTCTCGGGCCTGCCTGATCAAAAACAACGCAGGAAGCAACCGTTGCCTCACCCTGCGTATGGCTGATATCAAAACACTCAAGCCGATCAGGCATCTGGTCGAGTTCCAGCGCCTGCTGTAAAGCCTCAAAACGCCGGTGCAGGTTATCGCGCTGAGCCAGGTGACTGCCTAGCGCCTGTTTAGCACTGTTACCCGCGATGCCCAGCCAGCGGGCGCGAGTCCCGCGGCTGTTATCACTGATACGGACCTTTCTTCCCCTGGCCTGCCTTAGCGCGGTTTCCAGAAGGCTTTTATCCTCCAGTCGCGCATTCACGACCACTTCGTCGGGGACCTCCCGGCCCGCCATACCGGAGAAATAAAACTGGGATAGAAATGCCGAAAGAACGCCGGATTCACGCTCATCCAGGCGATTACTGGGGAAAAAATTCTTGTTGCCCAGCATTCGACCACCGCGAATAAACATAACCAGTACACACAGCCCGCTGGGAGATTTTTCGGCAAAAATGACATCGATATTGCCACTGGCGGAGACAACATGCTGCTGCTCCTGTATTTTACGTAGGTGTAGGATCTGATCCCTGTGGATGGCCGCTTTTTCATATTGCAGATTGGCCGCAGCCTGATCCATTCTAGCCGAGTATTGTTCAAGCACTTCGCTGCTCTTGCCCTCCAGGAATTTAACGGCATTGGCCACATCAGCCTGATAATCTTCCTGGTTAATGAGCTGGCAGCAGGGCCCCGAACATCGCTTGATCTGGTATTGAAGGCACGGCCTGGAACGATTCCGGAAAAAGCTGTCTTCACAGGAGCGAACCCTAAAGGCTTTCTGCAGAACGTTAATGCTGTCCCTGACAGAATAGGCACTTGGGAAAGGCCCGAAAAAACGACCTTTTTTCTTCCTGGCACCGCGGTGAAAAGCCAGGCGAGGATAGGCATCTTCCAGAGAAATGTAGATATAAGGGTAAGACTTATCATCCTTAAACAAGATATTGTACAGAGGCCGCCATTCCTTGATCTGCGACTGTTCCAGCAGGAGTGCTTCGGTCTCGCTGTCGGTTACCGTGACACTGACATCAGCCACTCGTGCGACCAGTGCCAGGGTTTTGGCATCCAGCGAAGTCTTACGGAAATAGCTACCCACCCGATTCCTGAGATTCTTGGCCTTACCCACATAAAGGATATCGCCATTTTCAGCCAGCATCCGGTAGACGCCCGGACGCGTGGTCAGGTTTTGCAGGAAAGCCTGGCTGTCAAAATCAGTCATGAAGTAAGCCTAGCAGCGGTCGCCACTGCGCTGAGCAGCATCGCCTCGGTAAGACGACCCGTCTGGGTGTTATAGCGACTGCAATGGTAAGAGTCGACCAACCAGTGCGCCTCCCCAAGGCGATGAGTCTGGCCATGAACAAACGCATAGTCCTTCTGCCGGAGGCCCAGCGCACGGATAATTCTCTGATGCGCAACTCGTCCCGGTGCTAATGCGACGCCCTGTGGCCGCGCCTTGAACGCCGCCATTTCAGGCAGGAAGAAGCGCTCACAGCGTTTAAGTTCATCGGTTTTCGGTTTGTTCTGTTCAGGCAGGCATTTCAGCACATTAGTTATGGAAACCCGGTCAATCAGGCCAAGCTGTTGCAAGGTTGAGCGCAGCAGCATACTGGAGGCATCACCCTCGAACGGTATGCCGGTCCTGTTTGCGCCGTGCAGACCCGGCGCCAGGCCAATGATCATCAGGTCAGCGTCGCTTTCCTGCGCGGCGGGCACTGGTTTATTCCAGTAACTGGGATAGCGCTGACGCAACGTCTTAAATTGACGCCTCAGAGCCGGACATCGCTGGCATTTAAGCAAGTCCTCGTTGCCACTGTGATTTATCGGTCTGTTAGGCAAAACCCCGTCCGTGTGCTGAGCTGATTGTCCTATATTTTAACTGCTTACGCCTGCCCGCGGTATGCAAACAGCCTGAACCCAGGCCTGAAGCCCAGCGCTTATTCTACACTGGCTAGCAAAGACATGATAAACCCCTTGTAAACCGGCCCTGGAAGGCCTGCTTCAGGCGGCGACTTCCGATACCAGCAAACTGTGCTTGATAGCAAGTTTAGTCAGTTCCACATCATTCTTGACATCCAGCTTTTCAAATACGCGGTAGCGATAACTATTCACAGTCTTGGG
>JAPKEK010000357.1 GCA_028822125.1 Pseudomonadales bacterium
GAATCTGGATCCGTAAGCGACGCCCTGCCCTTATTGCAGATGTGTTCAAAATCAGGGTTGAAGGATCCTGACCTTGACCTTTTACAGGGTCACTGCCTGAGTGCAATCGGCCATTACCCTGAAGCAATCCATTTCTACAAAAAAACACTTAGGCAGAACAACCCAGCTCAAAACGCAGCTGGCTTCTGGAGCCTGGCTGACTTGCGAAACTACGCTTTTACGACCTCAGAAAAAGAACAACTGCTGAGACTATGCAGCAATTTGCCTACACAAGCTCAATACGGCTTCCTCGTTCACTTCTCTTTGGCCCGACTGTTCGATGATGAAAAAAAATTTGAGCAAGCATTCCAATCACTTAAAATAGCCAATCAGCAGGTAGCGCAGCACCGAGGCTATGATGCCGCCGGCTACAAGCAACTGCTCGATAGCCTGAAACAAATTACAGTAGCCACCCCCTGCACGCTTGAAGCGATCACACCCGTACCCATTTTTATTGTTGGTATGCCACGCTCAGGTAGTACCTTAATAGAACAGATACTGGCTGGTCATCCGCAAATCTGCAGCACCAATGAGCTGCCCTTTATCGAAAATATTGCCCGATCACTGGACCAACAGGGCGGCCTTGCCGGAACCATTGCGGGTCTGGGTTCAGATGAGCAGAGCACGTTGCGAGACACTTATTATGCGCAAGTGGCTCCGCACCTGGAAACAGGCAAAGCCTTCTTCACCGACAAATGGCCAGACAACTTCTGGTTCGTGGCGCTCATATTTGCCTTAATTGCCGAGGCTAAAATCATTAATATTATCCGCGATCCCCTGGACAATGCCATGGGCCAGTTTCGCCAGTATTTTGCAAAGGGCAATGCTTTTAGTTTCAGCTTGCCAGGAATTCTCGACTATTGGTCCAACTACCTGCAGATAATGAACCATTGGGATCAGGTTTTCCCGGGCAAGATCCTGCATGTCAGCTATGAACAGCTGGCCACCAGCCCCCAGCAGGAAATGAAAAGGGTATATGAATACTGTGGCCTGGGCTTTGCGGCGGAAAGCCTGGATATTACTCAGGGCCAACGGAATATTATGACGCCCAGTGGCAGCCAGCTTCGATCTGGTATTAACGCCCATTCGATCGGATCCGGAGAGCACTATCACAATTCTATCCAAAGATACCGACCTGAACTCGAGCGCCTCACCTTACAGGCGAAGCGTCTCATCAAACCCTAGTCGAGTTAATTCACCCGGCAGCACCTTCTCGACCGCGTTCAAAAAAAGGGAAATAGCTAGCATGTCTTCGATCGATCAGTTTCTTCAGCGAATTGCACGTTCAAAACTGCCCGACAGCAAATAGCAATCTATGCGGCTTCACGGCATGATGGTGAATAATACAATAAGCTAACTTACAAGATACTGTCAGGAGGACCAATGACCCTTAAAGTAATTGACTATAAGCAATTGCCAACATCGATCAGCAATTACTCCAAGGAAAGATATATCAGCAAGGTATTCATGGACAAGGAATGGCACAATATCTGGCAGCGTAACTGGCTGCTGGCAGGTCTGGTCTGCGACGTTAAAATATCAGGAGACTACTTTGTTTTCAACATCGGTACAGAACAGATTCTGGTTTGCCATACCGATAAAGGTTCAATCCAGGCCTTTTACAACGTCTGCCAGCACCGCGGTAATCAACTGGTGACCGGCCAGAGAGGTAATGCAAAGACCTTCCGCTGCGCCTACCATGCCTGGACCTATGACACCGACGGCAATCTTAAAACCGTGCCTTCTGCTGACAAGTTCAAAGTTGACCCTAAATGTGAAGACCTTGCACTGCGTCGAGTCCACACAGCCTGCTGGAATGGCCTGGTTTTCATAAATCTGGCCGAGCAGCCCGATTCCCTTGAAAACTATCTCGGCCCCATCGCCAGCTTGCTCGAACCCTACCATTTTGAAGAGATGACCCTGGTCAATGACCAGACCGTACACCTGGAATGCAACTGGAAGGCTGTGGTTGACAATTTTGGAGAACTCTACCATGTCGATTTTCTTCACCCCCAGCACAAGCGCATGGTGGACTGTCGTAACGACACCGTAAGATTATTCAACAATGGCCATACTGGTGTAGAAGTACCCAGCGCCACAGTCAGCCCCAGGTATCCTGTGCCTGATAACCCCACAGACATTCAATCCAGCCAGCTGACAAGTCTTGGCCTGGAACCCGATGATTTCAAAGGACGTGTTTTGGAAATCCGCCAGGCTGTGCAGAGGCAAAAAAGGCTGATCAGCGCAGACCTGGGTATGAACTATCACAGGTACAGTGACGAGCAGTTGTCAGATGTCTGGCAATACAACCTGTTCCCCAATGCGATCCTATCCTTTACACCGGAACACTGCTGGATTCTAAGGCCTCGGCCTCATCCTACGGACCCGCAGAGATGTGAATTCGATAAAATCAGCCTGGTTAAATTCGCCAACAGCACCGATCCGGACAAAGATATTCTAGGGCCAGGCAAAACTTCTACGCTGCTAAACTCTCCAGGAAAAGCAAATAATATGCGCCACCGACCTGAAACAGATGTCTTTAATTATGACCAGGTCATCGATGGCGAGAAGGATATGACGGATACTATCAATCAGGACGTCGCTTTACTTGGCGGTGTGCAAAACGGCATGGCATCGAAGGGCTTTGACAGGGTCTTTCTCAGCGAAGACGAAATCCGCGTCCAGCATTTTCACGATCACGTCGATTTAGTGATCGATAATCCATAGGTTGAGAAACTGCCAAGCACCCACTGATAACATTCAGGTCAAGGTCACGGATCGTTCAAATAATACAACCCTGACCAAAGAGAACTGAACCGCAGCCAAGTCTGTGATTACCCTGCTAAGAGCGATACCGACAAGAGAGCTCGCTAAAACGACCAAGCCAGGCAGCGTCTGTTTGACTGACCTGGGGCATAAGTGCTTACATTCTATGCTGGATAGGAAATTGAAGAGGTTTTTATGAAAATTGTTAGCTTCACTGAAAATGGCAATTCCAGAATAGGCCTGCTGGAAGGTGATGGAATTATTGATTTATCCCAGGCCTGCCCAGATCTTGGAACGGATATGCTGTCTTTCCTACAGCAGGGTGAAGCCGGCATGGCAATGGTACGGGCCTGTAAAAGCGGTTCACCTCATTTTTCCGTTAACGCTGTAAAACTCGGAGCCATTATAAAACGACCACCCAAAATCATAGCGATCGGCCTGAACTACCGAGCCCACGCGCTGGAAAGCAATATGGCCATCCCCAAAGCACCCCTGGTATTCACCAAACAGTCAACTTCCAGCCATGGCCCGTACGACCCCATCCACTGGTCAGAGGACTCAAAAGCGCTGGATTATGAAGGCGAGTTGGCCGTTATTATCGGCAAGAACTGCCGGCGAGTGCCAAGAGATAAAGCCAGCAATGTCATTGCCGGGTTCTGCATATTAAACGATGTCAGCGTCCGGGACTGGCAGATGCGGGGAACGCCTCCGTCTTTTACCATGGGAAAATCCTGGGACACGCACTGCCCCATCGGCCCTGCTCTGGTGACCGCCGATGAAGTTGACCCTCATAACCTGCAACTGAAAACGTACGTTAACGGCGACCTCAGGCAGGATACCAATACCAATGACCTGATCTTCGATTGTTATGATCTGATCGAGTTTCTATCGACAGCATTCACACTCGAGGCCGGCGACATCATTGCCACAGGCACCCCCAGTGGTGTGGGCTTTGCCCAGAAACCGCCGGCGCTGCTGGTTGTTGGAGATAAGATTAGAATAGAAATTGAAGGGCTTGGGCATATAGAAAATACCGTCATACAGGAGCCGGAAAACACCCCAACCTATTAATGGCCAGCGCTTTTTAACAGGCCAGGACTTTGCGATGGCATTTTCACCCGACTTCGACCTCCCCTTGGTGTCCAGCCCTGCACGGCGCCAGCCGAGCCTCAACAGAGGCCTTCTGACCCGCCCTGTTAATGCTGCAAATCTGCTGGATTAATAGCGCAGC
>JAPKEK010000358.1 GCA_028822125.1 Pseudomonadales bacterium
AGAGGGGTTAGCGAGGCAGAAATAAGGTCAGCGTATTTAACCCAGAGTTCCATGGGAAAGTTTATTGATGCTGAAGATATAGCCCAGACGATACTGTTCCTGTGCTCTGATAGTGCAAAGTCTATATCCGGGCAGGCCATACCCATTGATGGTCATACCGAAAGCCTTTCTACCCGACCTTGATGAGGCTACAGGATTAACCGGGATGCCAGTGTATTCTTTTTTTCTGTAGAGTTGTTTTATCATGAATGAGATACCACCCAGGTTGATTGTCGAGGCATTATGGTAAACAAACAGCTAGCAGAACTGTTATTGGTTGTGTTGATTGCGAGTTATCCTCTTGCAACTGTCTCTGCTGCGCAGTTTACAATGGGTGGCGTCAATGTGACCGGAGTTCCTGTGGAGACTGCCTTGGTAAACAGTTTTCTCGGTGTGCCCTTTGCCCGGGCGCCGACAGGTGCGCTGCGCTGGGCGCCTCCACAGGCCTGGCAGGGAGAGCAGAAAATCAGCTATAAAGCAGATAAGTTCGCACCTGCCTGTTTCCAGGGTCCGCACATCAGTAACTGGTATAAAAACGTGGTCAGTAGGTTCGGAGGAGACGCTGATTCGGTAGTACCACCACAGGTCAGCGAGGACTGCCTTTACCTTAATATCTGGCAGCCCACAGCCAGCGCAGATAAACCGTTTCCAGTTATTGTCTTTATCCATGGTGGCAGTAATAAAGGCGGCTGGTCGTACGAGCCTAATTACTTTGGTGAGGGTCTGGCCGCGAAGGGCGTTATCGTTGTTACCATAGCATATCGCCTCGGCGTATTTGGCCATTTATCCCACCCTGAATTGGAATATTCGAATTTTGGCCTGCTCGACCAGATTATGGCCCTGCAATGGGTGCAACATAACATCGGGGCTTTATCAGGTGATCCTGGAAATGTCACGGTAATGGGAGAGTCGGCCGGCGCCAGTAACATTGACTTCCTCCTGGCATCACCCTTGAGCCGTGGCCTGTTCCAACGTGTGATACACCAGAGCGGTGGCTCTGGTTTGACCGGGAGAAGCTCCAGACCCGAGCAACGGGACCTCGGTGAGGAGTTTGCCAGCACGCTGCTGGGCGTAGACAAGGAAAATGCCGTGCAGAAAATGCGGCAGATAGCTGCAGAGCAGGTTCTGGCCGCCGCAGATACTGTCTATCGTGACCATTACTTTGATCCTGTGGTGGATGGCCATAGCGTTGTCAGCAGCCTGCCTGGTGCAGTGCAGGACAATCGCCTTTATCCCGTTGATCTGTTGATTGGGTCAAACGACGATGAATGGTTGATGTACCTGGAAGGTGAGCCAGATGTGTCATCCTGGCTGGCCGATAATGTAAATGAGCAGGATGCAGCCTTGCTAAAATCGATTCTTGAACCGGAAACTGATCCTGAGCGCAGTCTCGATCTGCTGATTACGGCCAATGCCTTTGTTTGCCCTTCTCTGTTGTTAGCGGCGAAGCTCAGCCAGCAAAAACAGCAGGTTTGGGTCTATCATTTTTTAAGGCAGCGGCAGGGAGAATTGGCTGCTTCAATGGGCGCCTATCATGGCGCTGAACTGCCTTACGTCTTTGATACCCATGACGCCTGGTTACCCACAGACGTTATTGACCAACGCTTAACCAATCGGATGCAGTCATACTGGGTCGCATTTGCTAAAACTGGTGATCCTAACGGCCAGGACCGACCTTATTGGCCTGCCTATCGGGATCACGCGCCAACTGTACAGATGCTGGATGACAAGATCTCCACGGGCAGGCATGGCAGCCAGCGGCTGTGTGATGTGCTGCTGCCAATTTGAGTGTTTAATAGGATCAATTAACCCCCGGTAAATCCAGCTGATATAGGGCAAGCACAAGGCCGTTTCTGGTCAGCTGTAAATCAAGTGAAGGGTGCCTCACCACTGGTTTCTCCGTGCCCTGAGTGCCAGGAAAACGTCTTTTTCACTGCTATCCAATAACCCCAGGGTGGTTTTGATTTCCGTGTTTTTCAGCCTGAAGAAGGTATTTAACTGGTGTTCATCAGATAGGGTCGTTAGCAGGGGATTGGTGGCCGGGTCAGCTGTTTCTGCTTTTTCAAGCCAGGTCGTGGCCATGTCGTTAGACGGCTCCAGATCCAGGGTGAAGCGGAGATTATTTTCCAGGTAATCGTGGCCAGGATAGACAATGACATGGCCCGGCAGGGTATGGAACTGTTCGCTGATGGTCTCGTAGAGTACCCCTGGGTCTCCGCCATTATGGCAGTTTCCCACCCCCGCGTTGAACAGGGTATCGCCGGTAAACACCGCTTTGGCGTCACCTTGTTCTAAAACGACAAAGCAAAGGTGAGCAAAAGTATGGCCAGGTGTATCAAGGACTTTAAGTTCGATATCGTCTTCAAGGTTGATTTTCTCATGGGCCGCCAGGGTTCTGCTGAGGCCGGGAATTTTGTCTTTGCCATTTTCGTGGGCCCAGACTTCGCATTGGTGCTGGTCCACCAGGGCCTGGTTTCCATGGGTATGATCCCAGTGCTCATGGGTGTTTATAATGACAGACAGGGTCAGTTGTCGTTGCTGCAGGGCCTGATTTACCTGTTTCTCATCCCACGGATCCAGTACCAGGCAACTTGCATCAGGTAACTCGATCAGGTAAGTGAAATTACGCAGTGCATTGTGGGTATAGATCGGATGTATTTTCATTCGTTAACCTCTTGATGGGTTCGGTACTACCGGCCTGTAGGGTGGTCAATAGACACTAACCATTTCCCGGCAGCACATTCAGGCTTGTTTGGGTTTCTCTTGTTGTTTGACTACTTCAGATAGGTCAGGAGCATTGGGTGATCGCATCGCGGCCGGTGCGTTGGCTTGTTCCTGCATTGCCGCAGCTGCTTTCTCGTTTTCCATAATTTTAGCAACCACAGCAGCACCGGCTCTTTCAAAAACAGCTCGGTTTTCTTTGACGTACGCTTCTGATTCACGAAATCCGTCCAGCAGTCCATTGATCTCAGGCACGACATAACGGGCGAATAGATCCCAGCTGTTTGCGGTATCCTTGGGGTTAGCCCAGTCATGTACAAAGCCGATTACTGTACCGAAGCCACCGGTTAACGCGATCATTTTATTGATCGCAATGATGAGATCGTCCGGTGTGCCGATTACCGCCGCGGATTGCTCCCCGGTTGCCATTTCCTGAATCGCCAGAGCTGGTGTGTCATAGGCCAGCGCACCAGGTCGCTGCAGGGTTGCCACGGTGTACTCATTGTGCCAGTGCATCAAGCCCGGGCCTGCCTGTTGTTCGGCTTTTTCCCGGGTTTCGGCCAGGTGCCATGACATCACAATCCGCCAGTCGGCGCGGTCCACCTGATTGCCATGTTGGCTGGCTGAGTCCTCAGCAAAACCCCATTGCGTTGGCAGCGCCTGTAGGCCCGCGGTTGACATTGAACCAATGGATAGCACGCCGGTGCGGTGTTTGCCTGCCAGGGTCATACCTGACGGGCTGATACTGGATGCTACGGCAAAAGGCAGGTTTTCCTGAAGCGGCAGCAGTTGCAGTTTAGCGTCTCTGAGCGTGAACCAGTCGGACTCATAGTCGAAGCGATCATCTCCAGCCAAGAGCCTGCGAATGATGCCCAGGGCTTCATCCTGGCGGTCTCGCTGGGTCATCGGATCGATGCCCAGGGTGAACGCATCCGATGGCAGTGCGCCGGGGCCTGACCCGAAGATAGCACGGCCTCCTGTCATATGATCTAACTGGACAATTCGCTGAGCCACGTTGAAAGGATGGTGGTAAGGTAGCGATATAACGCCGGTACCCAGCATAATGCGGTGGCTGCGCTGAGCGGCTGCCGCCAGGAACATCTCCGGGGAGGCAATGACCTCCCAGCCGGTAGAGTGATGTTCGCCGCACCAGAATTCATCTACTCCTAGTCGATCGAGTTGTTCGACCAGATCTAGATCCCGCTGCAGCTGCAGCATGGGGTGTTCGCCGATCGGGTGATGCGAGGCTAAGAA
>JAPKEK010000004.1 GCA_028822125.1 Pseudomonadales bacterium
TGCGCTATTGGGCCTGTCCGGATCATGGCTGCGAGGCAACTTGAAGCTGCCGGCAAGGTCCAGTTTGGTGATGATCAGCGTATCGGCCTGCATTACCTGCTGCTGGACGAGGTTGCCTACATATTTATCCTGTCTTTTTCGATGGTAATTTTCCGCATCCACAGTCACTGCACAGTGCTGAGGAAAGTAGCCTGGGTAGTGGCATTGTGCCCTGAGCTTGTCCGGTAGTGCCACGCCGCTGGCCTCGAGTAGAACGTGATCGATCGCTAAGCTGCTTATCCGCTCGAATGTATTGGCTAAATCGTCCTGCAGCGTGCAGCAGACACAGCCATTTGTGAGCGAGACAACACTGCCGTCATCGGAAACCTGGGCAATGAGGTTGGCATCAATGTTGATGTCACCAAAGTCGTTGACCAGAACGGCCACTTTCCTGGGAAGGACATCCGCGGCCAGCAAGCGATTGATAAATGTTGTCTTCCCGGAACCAAGATAACCGCTGATAATAGTAATGGGGATTAGTCGTTGCTTCATTACAGTGAGCGGCGCTTCTTATCAGGATTCAAGGGGAAATACCTTGCCTTCAAAAACGGTTGCATGAATGCGTAGATCCCTGATGCGCATGGCATCGCAGGTCAGTGGATCTTCATCAAGAATGGTGAAATCAGCGTATTTGCCGGCTCGAAGACTACCAGTGTCTGCTGCCATGCCCAGCACATGGGCTGCATTGATGGTAATGGCTTCGAGCGCCTGCTGGGCAGTCAGGCATTCTTCTGCGCACATGGCATCGCCCGCATGATTGATTCGATTGACTGCAACCCAGGCACTATTGAGTGGTTCTGCCGGGGCCATAGTGAAGTCTGAATGCAGGGCTGTATTGATGTCGCTTCGAAAACAAGATGCAAGCCTCGACATCTGCGATGCCCGTTCGTAGCCAATACCCTCTTTAGAATAGATGTCTGACAGCTCGTGCAGGTAATACACGTTAGCCGAAACCTGGGCTCCCAGCGCTTTGATCTTTTTGATTTGTTCAGGCGTACTGAACCCAAAATGCTCTATGGTGAAGCCGTGGTTAAAACGGGGTTTTTCAGCCTGCATTTTCTCCAGCAGGTCCAGGGTGAGTTCAATGCCGAGGTCACCACAGGCATGAACATGAATCTGGAACCCGGCATGCCAGTAGGCCCGCATGTTCTGCTCTAAGGTCTCAGGTGGCATCAGCCACTCGCCCTGGTGACCATCGATATAACCAGGCTCCATTAATTGAGATAGCTGGCTGAAGAAAGCACCATCACAGAAAAGTTTAATATGTTTGCCAAACTTTAGACGGTGGCTGTTACGTTCGATTAATTGCGTCGCCAGTGCTGGACCGTCTTCCACCGACTGGCTCCCTTTGAGTATAGCGGTGCCGTGTGCAACCAGGCGTGTCCGAAACGGCACATCGTCTCCTTCAAGAATTGAACTCAGAGCACTCGCTTCAGAATCGAAGTCGAACATGCCAGTGGCCAGGTCACCTATGCTGGTGTGTCCACCATGGTGAACGACCTGTTTCAGGCGCTGCAGCCCAGCGGCATATTTGTCCGGTGCCAGCAGCCAGGGATTGAGCCTGAAAATTGCCAGGCCTAAGCCATTTTCGTAAAAATGACCATTATTGAAATCAACTTGTGCGCCAGACTTTATATCTTCTTCGCTGATCTCGGTCATCTTCAGGGCTGCGTCGTTCATGTAAAGTTCATGAAAAGAGCGGTGCCAGACCACCATTGGCCGCTCGCTGCTGACATTATTGATGCGTTGCTTACCCATGGGACCATGCCATAGCTGGTGATAACCCCACATGAACAGGGGCATATCAGGCTCTTTTTGGGCATGCAGTGCAGCCATGCGATGATCAAACTGTTCCGCGGAGGTAGTTGGTTCAACGGTTCCCCAGGGAAGTTTCCAGCGCATGGCTGTTATGAATTCCATGGGAAGGAGTACCGCCGCCATGGTGGGGTGTAGATGGGGGTCGATAAAACCTGGACAGATTACTTTCTCGGAAAACTGCCGATCTACTGTGTGCGGGTGGGCATCCAGCCATGGTTGCATCTTGTCCTGGGAACCCACTTCTATAATACGACCATCACCAACCAGAATTGCATCGGCAGTTGGCATTGACGGGTTCATGGTGAGTATCGATTTTGCGGTAAATAAAGTCAGCATTAACGTTCCCCAGGCTTATGGCTTGGACTTGCTAACAGCGGGGCAGATCAGGGCGGCAGTCAGGATTCTGGCCATGCTATTAAGCTCAATCAAAATTAAAGACTAAAAATACGCTGAATTCAATGCAGGACAGTGACTTGTCGTATCTTTTTGGTTGAGTAAACTGCCTGAGCAATAAGGTGAATCAAGGCTTGTCTACTGCAAGTTCGATTTAGGTTATGGTTGAGAGCGAAACAAATAAACACAGATTTAGCTGGAGGGTATATGGGAGATGTGAACGTTACCGCGTCGGGGCTGCGATACGAGATAATGACAACAGGGGATGGCAGGACGCCGGGACCGAAAGATGTTGTGTCAGTACACTATCATGGTACCTTCGAGGATGGTCGGGTGTTTGATTCATCAGTCGATCGGGGTGAACCCCTTGATTTACCCGTAGATGGTGTTATTGCTGGCTGGACTGAGGCCCTGCAGATGATGCAAGAAGGTGATAAATGGAAATTGACTGTACCGCCTGATCTGGGCTATGGTGCCAATGGCGTGGGGCCGATTCCAGGCGATACCACTCTGGTTTTTGAGGTTGAACTGATTACCGTTCGTTGACCCTGGTTGGCTTAACAGTTGAGTTGGCCTGGCGAGTTACGCATCGTGAGAATCAGATTTGGGTGACCGCGGGATACCATGGTGCTGGTTTGACTTCAGCGGTCCTCGTCTAAAAGGGCTGCATAGTCTTCCAGTGATAAGCTGCCACCCTCATCATTGACTCTCTGCTGGTCATCAGGAGGCAGAACATCCTGGAATAAGTCGAGTTTTTTCCAGTCCGCCAAAGGTGTTTGCAAACCGGGCTTTGGAATATTGGTTGATCCTTCGAGTTTCTGCATTCGGGGGATGTAACGAGGGCAATTCACCCACATTTTGCTGAGGTTCACTTCTACCAGTAACTCAGCCTCCGGATATTGCTGCATTAGCTTGTGTTCCTGTAACACGCTGGCATGGCCATGAAAGCGAATGCGATGGGGATGTTCGAAGTTTATGAATAACAGACCAACTGCTGGGTTACTTTGGATATTGCCAGTGGATAGAAACATGCCATTACCGTTGTAACTAGGGAACATTAGCGTTTTATTATCTTGAACCGTTACAAACCCCTGATTCCCGCCTTTATAAGATACGGTTGGGCTGCCATCGGCTGTGATGGTTGATAAGAAAAAGAATTCCTGCTTTTCAATAAACGTTTTATCCGCGCTGGTTATCTCCTCCCTGACCACGATATCTTCTATTTTATCGGCGAGATTCCTGGATTGAAATCGATCCTGGAGGCGTCGATGATGTCGGTTATATAGAGCCATTAGCGGATCCTCTCAGAGTGATTTGTGTTTGCTTAGGAGTAACGCCTGACCGCAGTACGGCTGATGCCAAGTTGACGGGCAGGCTTTCTGGATTTGAACAGATGCAGTGGTGGCTCTTTCTAGCCATCGTAAAAACCAGGTCTATGAAGCCCGATAAGGGTTTTTTCGCGTCGAGAGGTGGCTCGCTTAATTGCTGCCTGGCTTAACTGGTTTGTTTGTTCAGCCGTATGCAGACGTTGCTGTATATCTCTTCGCCCATAGTGAACCTGCAGAAAGAATCTACCCTGGTCGCTGCTGCTGGTGGGCATTCTGCGGTGCCAGATGTCCGATACGAACAGCAGGACATCACCGGCCTGACCGGTTAGTGGGCTAATCTGCCGGCCATTGAAACTCAGTTCCATATCGAACAATTTATCACCTGGCGGGGGCCGTCCAGACAGGTGGCTGCCAGCGATGATACCGGTTGGGCCATCCTTGAGACTGCAGGCCTGCAGGAGAATGTGACAGCCGATGGCAAAAATGGGGTGCGGAATATCGCTTGGCCAGAGGAGGCCTTCCGGTAGCGGAACGTGTGGGCCAGCATCGATATGCCAGGCCTGGGAGTGGTCATTGGGATTGGCAGGGTTTCTCCAGGCTGTGTTGGCTATCACATGGCAGTCCTCACCCAGTAAAGGCTCTATAACGGCCAGCAGCCGGGGATGGCCGACGGCTTTCTGGCAGGCTTCACTGTGGTTGAGCATCTCATAGCGGAAGTGTTGGTCAATGTCATCTGGACGATTTGGGTTGCGGCCATCAGGTTGGCGGTTCTCATAGATCTGATTAATCGCTTCTCTCAATTGCAGGATTTCTTGTTCAGAAAAGACGCCGGGGAGCCTGCAGGCGCCGGATTGCTCAAGGGTCAGGCTTTCCCTTGGAGCCTGATCACGCAGTTTGACTTTTAGATAGCCGTGTTCTCGAGTAATCATGAAGCTGTCTTCCTTTTGTCAGTATAGCCTTATGGATTTAGCCGTACAGTTATAGCCTTATGGCGTAAGTTTTATGGCGTAAGTCTTATAGTTACTGCCTTTTTAATTTAGTTTTATTAATTTAGTTGTATAAATGTAGCCTTGTAGGTGTCGCTTTCTATTAAATTGATTGCTCACTGATTAGCCTTGCCAGGGTTATCAAAGAGAAGTCCTTTGCCAGCCTGTATTTTATTGTTATCGCCTCTGGCTGGTCTGCACTGGAAACGTGGCTATAAAGCATAATACAGGAGTTGGCGATTGAAATGACCCTCGCCGTAATTTACCTTGGCAGGCAGCTGGTGTAGATTAGTAGTGCCATTCCTACCTTGAAATGATCATGCCTCAACCTGCTGCGTTAACTCGCGCTAAAAATGCCATTCTCGGTGCCTTTGTTGCCGATGCTGCCGCGCTGGGATTCCACTGGCTTTACAGCCAGACGCGGATTCTCCAATTAGCCCCTGAACAACCTGAATTCAGAGAGCCCGACGAAACTGATTTTACCGATAATGTCGGCTACTTTGCTCATCAGGGAAAGCGAGCTGGGGCATTTTCCCAGTATGGGGAGCAATGCTGGGTGATGCTGCAATCCCTGCTTGATAATAGCGGCCAATACAATAAAGACTGCTATCAGGATGCCTTCAGAGATCATTTTGGCTATGGCGGGAAGTTTTCAGGCTATATAGACCGGCCGACCAGAGAAACGCTGGACACGATTTATCGCAATGAACATGAGGCGCTGGCGAGAGCGAATGCGGTGCCCTTTGCAGGCGAACCGCAGCAGAAAACCACGGTCCTAATCAAGATTTTAGCCGCGGCCAGGCGTTTCCAGGGTGATAGATTAGAGCAAGAGGCAGTTTATATAACCAATGCCATGCCAGCGTCAGAAGCTTGCCTGGGTTACGCCAGGGCAGTGATAATGGCACTGCGGGCAACAGCAGAATTCCAGGGAGCGGAAGACGAACAGCTTCCAGCAGTCAGTAAGTTACCCGCCCTGATCGCTCGATATGCCGGTGACCCGGATATGACTGGATATGCTGAAAGTGCCATAAGGGTGACTAACAATACGCCCCGGGCGGTTGAATTTGGGATGATCTGTACGCAATTGCTGGCCGCGATCATAGCAGGCAAGGATGTTAATAAAGCGATAACTGCAGGCCTGGAGGCTGCTTCTGAGACCCAGCGTCGAAAGCTGGAAACAGCGCTGGCAGACAATGGCTCAGTGCCGGAACTGACGCGCCAAGTGGGCATGCATTGTGATCTGGGCGCGGGTGTGCCCAGTATTTTGTTTAATCTAAAATCAACTTCGTCCTATGTTGATGCCATCAGAGCCAATATTTATGCGGGCGGCGATAATTGCGGCAGAGCGATCATACTGGGCGCGGCCTGCGGAGCACTTTATGGTGTCGGTGGTGCATGCGGTATACCCCAGGTGTGGCTTGCCAGATTGGAGAATCGAGCTGGGCTAACAGCAGATATTGACAGCTTGCTGACCTCTGTGGTAGCCCAGTAGCAGAGATTCACAAAATGGATAAAACGTTAGTGGGGAAGGAACATGCAGCAGGAATTTTTTGACCGGGTAAGCTATGAAATAAAAGATAGAGTCGCCCTGATAACCCTTAACCGGCCTGATAAAATGAACGCATTTGATGCGGCGATGTATCAGGGTGTGAATCAGGCGCTGGATACTTTCCATTTATCTGAAGATGCCTGGGTGGCAGTCATTCAAGCAGAGGGTGACCGGGCGTTTTCAGTTGGCGCTGATGTCAATGCGCTCAATGACTTAGCCAGTCAGGGCATTACCAGCGGCCTCGGTGGGCTCAATATTGATCTGCAGATGGTGACAGATAAACCTATTATTGCTGCCGTGCAGGGCTACTGCGTGGGCGAAGGCGTTAACCTGGTACTGGCGTGTGATATGGTTTTTGCGGATGCAAGCACCCAATTCATGATCTCAGAAGTCAGGATTGGCGTGAACCCGGTTGATATACCGCTTAAGCTGGCTCGGCGTTTAGGTTACGCAAAATCTTTTGCGTTTCTATCACCGGGTGATGCCAAAGACGCTAACTGGGCTCACAGCGCAGGACTGGTCGAGCATATCAGTGCGGCTGGAGAATTGCGGACAGATGCTTTTGAATTTGCCCGGCGGTTGGTGCAGGAGTGTGCTCCACTTGCATTGCGGGCCCAGAAGGCAACGCTCTGGCAGGCGGTCTATGGTGATGAAGCATCAGCGAGGAAGCTCGGCGACCAGCGACGGGCGCAGATTCGTCTGTCGGAAGATTATGCCGAAGGCAGACTAGCCTTCATGGAAAAACGGGGGCCCGCTTTCAAGGGTCGATAGCGGCCTGAGGCTAAGTGTCCAGATAGCGGTTGCGAGTTGAAGCGCCGCTCCCAGGTGCTGTTTTAGGTACACGATGGTCTAGCAGACCTGATAACAGGGTTTCCAAAGTATTAATCAATAGCCGACATAGAATGCTAAAATCCAAGCCGCATAACTAATCCATATTACATGAACTCTATCGCATGAATTCTATTACATGAACTCTATTACATGAACTCTTCAGGTGGGCAGTCGCTATCGGCAGTAGAGCAACCGCCTGGCTGGTCTGCTAATTTATCGTTGCAGTTTGCTGTTAAAGGCCGTCGCACCATTATCGCCGGTAAATCTTTCCAAGGGCCGCTGGCTGTGCAGAAACCCTTTTATCCTGAGGGTGATACCTGTCACGTTTATGTTTTGCACCCGCCCGGAGGCATTGTAGGCGGTGACCAGTTAGCCATTGACCTGACCTTGCAGGACAACAGTCATGCCCTGGTAACGACACCGGCAGCCAATAAATTTTACCGTTCTGATAAGCGCTCGTCTCGTTTGCTACAGAGCCTGTCGCTGCAGCAGGAGGCGATGCTGGAATGGCTGCCGCAGGAGTCGATCTGTTTTGATCAGTGTCATACCAGAATAAATACCCGTATAGAATTGGCCAGCCATTCAAGATTGATCGCGTGGGATATGATCTGTCTGGGTCGACCGGCATCCGGGGAGACTTTTGCTCAGGGGTCGATCCGTCAGACCCTGGAAATAAAGCAGCAGGGCAGAACCCTGCTGAACGATCGGTTACTTATCGAGGGCGCTAGCCCAATGCTCAGCGAATCCTGGGGTTTTCATGGTTATGGCGTTATTGGTTATCTGGTTGCCACGCCGGCAACGCCGTATATCCGTGATAAAGTAAGAGAAATAGCCGGTTTTGAGAAATCGGTGCGGCTTTCCACTACGTTGATTGACCGCTTACTCATTTGCCGGGTTCTGGCTGACAAGGCTGAACTGGCCCGTAGAAAACTGATCAAAGTATGGCAACTGATCAGGCCTGAAATCATGGCAAAGGAAGCGATACAACCGAGAATCTGGCATACTTGAGTTGTCGTATCTGCAATTGCATTTCGGTATCAGCAATGCCAGTTTAGTCAAATCATAGAACCGAGGGGTGGAAGGGGAAGTCTGTATGGATTTGTCACCAAGGGAAAAGGATAAGCTGCTTTTATTTACAGCAGCTCTGTTAGCAGAGCGGCGCAAAGCCAGGGGTGTAAAACTGAATCATCCAGAAGCAGTGGCCTTTATATCGGCAGCAATCCTTGAAGGCGCTAGAGACGGTCGCAGCGTAGCGGATTTAATGAGTTATGGTACAACCCTGCTGAGCACAGAGGATGTGATGGATGGCATTGCCGAGATGATTCCTGATGTGCAGGTTGAAGCCACCTTCCCTGATGGGACCAAGCTGGTTACGGTCCATAATCCCATCACCTAAGTCCACCATGTTAATGAGAAAGCGTTTATGAAACCAGGCGAGTACTTTATTGAATCCGGCGAAATTTCCCTCAATGAGGGTAAAACCACCTTGATGATCAGCGTGGCTAATAAAGGAGACCGGCCGATCCAGGTGGGTTCTCATTACCATTTTTATGAAACCAACAGTGCGCTTGAATTTGAGCGTGAGGTAACTCGGGGTTTTCGACCCAATATTCCGGCGGGTACGGCCATCCGTTTTGAACCCGGCCAGGAACGTGAGCTCGAGTTAGTTGAATATGCGGGCAACCGGCAGGTGTTTGGATTTAACGGCAAAGTGATGGGTAAGCTGTAGAAGGCCTTAACTATCGTTACTCTATCAGGGAGAAAACAGTCATGGTGAAGATGACTCGACAGGCCTATGCTGAGATGTATGGCCCCACCGTCGGCGACAGGGTTCGTTTGGGTGATACAGAACTTATTATCGAGGTTGAAGAAGACCGGACCAGCTATGGTGATGAAGTTAAATTCGGCGGTGGCAAGGTCATCCGTGATGGCATGGGCCAGAGTCAGTCTGCCTCTGAGGAAGTCGTTGATGTCGTTATTACCAATGCCCTGATATTAGACCACTGGGGCATCATTAAAGCTGATATTGGTATTAAAGATGGCAGGATCAGTGGCATTGGCAAAGCCGGAAACCCGGATACCCAGTCCAGTGTCGATATTGTGATTGGCCCAGGCACAGAAGCAATTGCCGGTGAAGGCATGATCACCACAGCCGGTGGTATTGATGCGCATATCCACTTTATCTGCCCCCAGCAGGTGGATGATGCCTTGATGTCTGGGATCACGACCATGCTCGGCGGCGGTACCGGACCGGCAACCGGGACCAATGCGACGACCTGTACGCCAGGGCCCTGGAATATTCATCAGATGCTCAGAGCCGCTGACGAGTTGCCCATGAACCTGGGTTTTATGGGTAAGGGCAATGCCAGTTTGCCAGAACCGCTGCTGGATCAGGTTGCCGCGGGCGCCATGGGGTTAAAACTTCATGAGGACTGGGGTACCACGCCGGCAGCCATTGATAATTGCCTGGCTGTGGCTGAGCAGGTCGATGTCCAGGTCGCTATCCATACTGATACATTAAATGAATCAGGTTTTGTTGAGGACACGATTGCCGCCTTCAAGGATCGTACCATTCATACCTTCCATACCGAAGGCGCGGGAGGGGGCCACGCCCCGGATATTATAAAGGCCTGCGGGCAGGCCAATGTGCTGCCTTCAAGCACTAACCCAACTCGGCCGTATACTGTAAATACTGTAGACGAGCACCTGGATATGCTGATGGTCTGCCACCACCTGGATTCCAGCATTGCTGAAGATGTGGCTTTTGCTGAGTCACGCATTCGTCGGGAAACAATAGCCGCCGAAGATATACTCCATGATCTTGGTGCCTTCAGCATGATTGCATCTGATTCGCAGGCCATGGGACGTGTTGGTGAAGTGATTACCCGAACCTGGCAGACGGCCCATAAGATGAAAGTTCAGCGCGGTATACTGAGCGAAGATAACAACCGAAATGATAATTTTCGCGCCAAAAGATACATTGCAAAATATACTATCAATCCTGCTATTTCACACGGCATCTGCCATGAAGTCGGCTCCCTTGAAGTGGGCAAACTGGCCGACATAGTATTGTGGAAACCGGCGTTTTTTGGTGCTAAACCGGCCCTGATTATTAAAGGCGGAATGATCTCTGCAGCAGCAATGGGTGACCCGAATGCATCAATCCCAACGCCGCAGCCGGTTCACTTTCGCCCTATGTTTGGTGCCCTGGGCAAGGCCAGGAACGCCACCAGTATGACCTTCATGTCGCAGTTAGCAATCGAGAATGATATCGCCAAACAGCTTGGACTCAGAAACCGGGTCAGTGCAGTACGAAACACGCGAAATATTGGCAAGAAGGACCTAATTCATAACAGTTACCAGCCCAATATTGAGGTGGACTCGCAAACTTATCAGGTAAGGGCTGATGGTGAATTACTGACTTGCGAACCCGCACAGGTGCTGCCGCTGGCGCAGCGATACTTCCTGTTCTGAAACGTGAACTGTAAGTGGTTGTCTGTACATCAGCCCCTCGCTTTCTGATTCACTAGAGAAGATTTTTTTCTATGGCCTATTTAATAATATCTGATTTGGCGGAGGCCAATGCCATTCCCCAGGCAACGCTGACCCTGCCTTTTGAATTACGCCAGAAGGCGCGTTTTAAATCGAAGCTGGACGATGGCAGGGAAGTAGGGTTGTTTCTGGAGCGAGGCAACACGCTGCAGCACGGCGATCTGCTTGAGGCCGAAGATGGTACCGTGATCCAGGTCAGGACCGCTGCTGAGAAGGTCACCCAGGCTGAGACAGGTTCTCCTTTGCTTATCGCCAGGTTATGTTTCCATCTGGGCAACAGACATGTCCCATTGCAGATCAGTGAAACCTGGCTGCGTTACCGGATCGATCACGTGCTGGATCAACTGGTCGAAAGCCTGGGCGGGCGGATAAGCCATCTATCAGCACCATTTGAGCCTGAGCCAGGCGCCTATGAACAGCCGGCCCATCAATACGCCCAGCTTCATGGACATACGCATGTCGTTGAAAATGACTGACTCTTCCGCCAACCGCTTTAATAAGGCTGAGTTCAGGCTATGGCAACTGATTTCACCGACTTTGCCGGTGGGTGCTTATTCCTATTCCCAAGCGCTTGAGACGGCGGTTGAAACCGGCTGGGTCAGGGATCGGGCCAGCGCTTATGAGTGGATATCAGGCCAGCTCGAGGCAACCCTGGCCCGGCTTGAAGTGCCGATTTTTATGCGCTTGTCTGAGGCCTTTGCTAAACCCGACCTCGCTGCGGCAGACCACTGGAACCGGTTTCTCTTGAGCTCCAGGGAAACCAGTGAGCTGTTATTGGAAGATCAGCAATTAGGCCAGGCTCTGTCTCGTTTGCTCAAGGACCTGGAGTTTGAGTTGCCGGATTTTTTCGGTAGCGAGCCGGTCGCTTACTTGACCGTATATTCGTTTGCTGCCCAATACTGGTCGATACCACCACAACAGGCGCTGCCTGGTTTTCTGTGGAGTTGGTGTGATAATCAGGTCAGTGCCCTGATAAAATTGATGCCGTTCGGGCAGACGGATGGACAACGGTTGCTGGCGGAACTGACAGAAATCATACCGGCGGTTATCGATCAGTGCAGCGTTCTAGGCGATGAGGAAATTGGCAATACGGCTTATGGCGTGGCGATGGCCAGTTCCCTGCATGAAACACAGTATTCGAGACTGTTTCGATCTTAATAGATAACTTAAATGGGGAAAGAAATGACCAGAGGTAATGCGTTGAGAGTGGGTGTCGGCGGTCCCGTCGGCTCAGGTAAAACAGCTTTGGTAGAAGCGCTCTGTAAAAAGATGCGTAACCAGTACGAGATAGCGGTGGTAACCAATGACATCTATACCCAGGAAGATGCCGAGTTCCTGATACGAAGTCAAGCACTGCAGGATGATCGTATTATCGGTGTGGAGACTGGCGGCTGCCCGCATACGGCAATTCGCGAAGAGGCTTCGATGAATCTGAATGCGGTGGCCGAGCTAAATCAGAAATTTCCTCAGCTGGACATTATTTTTATTGAAAGTGGCGGCGATAATTTAAGCGCGACCTTCAGCCCTGAACTATCAGATCTCACCATTTATGTCATTGATGTGTCCGCCGGTGACAAGATTCCGCGCAAAGGCGGCCCTGGCATTACCAGGTCCGATCTTCTGGTAATCAACAAAACCGACCTGGCACCCTATGTTGGTGCGTCGCTGGAGGTGATGAAAACGGATTCGCAACGTATGCGAGGAGAGCGAAAGTTTACCTTTACCAATTTGAAGCAGAATGATGGTGTAGACGTGGTTTCAGCGTTCATTGTTGAGCAGGGTATGGTCTGAGTTTGCACAATAAAGACCAGTAAGTTGAATCAGTAAGCAGCCGTAATGGCAGGTAACAGAATGAGCCAAGGAGTTATGAGATGAAAACAGTCCGTCTGGGTGAGTTGGAAGTGAGCGCTATTGGCCTGGGTTGCATGGGTATGTCCCAGGCGTATGGCGAAGCTGATGCGGCAGAATCGGAAAGAACCCTGCATAGAGCCCTTGATATCGGCGTCAGTTTTCTTGATACAGCCAATGCCTATGGTATGGGTCACAATGAGAAACTCATCGGCCGGGTGTTAAAAGCCCGTCGTGCAGAAATTCAGCTGGCCACTAAATTTGGCATTACCCTGGTGGATGGCCAGCGCGGTATTAATGGTCATCCTGATCAAGTTGAGATGCGCTGCGATGAATCCCTGACCCGACTTCAAACGGACGTCATTGATCTTTATTACCTGCACCGTCTGGATCCTTCTGTCCCTATTGAAGATACCGTGGGCGCCATGTCTCGCCTGGTGGAAAAAGGTAAGGTTCGCTATTTAGGTCTGTCTGAGGTTTCATCTGTGACGCTTCGGCGAGCCCATCGTGTTCATCCTATTTCTGCAGTTCAGTCTGAGTACTCGTTGTGGACGCGTGACCCTCATACCCATGTGTTACCTGCGTGCGGCCAATTAGGCGTTGGATTTGTCCCATTCAGCCCGATGGGTAGGGCCATTCTGACAGGGACCATAACGGGCCAGGATTCAATACAGGAGAGCGGTGATATGCGCACTACCATGCCGCGGTTCCAGGGTGAGAACCTGCAAGTGAACCTGCAACTGGTGGCGAGACTAGGAGTGATTGCAGATTCGCTTAATGTCACTCGTGGCCAGATCGCCTTGGCCTGGTTACTGGCACAGGGAGATTTTATTGCCCCCATACCCGGCACAAAACGAGTTCGCTATCTCGAAGAAAACGCGTCTGCTGCAGACCTTGTTCTCAGTGATGAGATTATCGAGCAGGTAGATCAGTTGTTTAGCCGTGACAATGTAGCCGGTGAGCGGTATACAGCCGTGGGCATGAAATCACTGGACCGGGATGAATAGCCAGCCCTATAAGCAAAACTGACTCGTCCAGATTTGTGCTGATGACAGCGCTTCTTTAGCCGAATTTTCCCTCAACTAAACCGGCGATTTTTCGCTTTTCGGATTCTTTTTCGCTGCCTTGCAATTCCTTTGAAGAAGGCTAAGGGGTTCATTCGAAAAATGCGCCATACCAGGCGCATGAGGTGCGGAGCAGCTTTGAACCCCAGCGTCTTCTGGCCATTGCCAGCAAACAGGCCCAGTTGGGGTACATCGATTACGTCTACCGGTACCGTCAGCGTAAAATGTTCGGTACGGGGTATCAGGCAGGTGACTTGATTACAGGCCTGGTAGCGCACGCTGATTTCCAGGGTCAATACAGTGACGGTGAGGGGTTTGAGTTCGGATGCGACTTTAGATAAAGCATATATGGGTATCTGTACATCTAGCTGACCGGTCCAGACCGCTAGTTCTAGATTTAACTCCTGAAGCCATAGCGGTTTAGTCGCTGGTAGGATGGGTTGTTGCACGACCAGGCCATCGGGTCCATTTACTTTGATTTCGACGGGAATCATCCCTGCAGGCGCTGGCTTACCGTAAAGATGTAATCCTGGGCTCATCTCAAACCGAACGACAACTCTGCGTTGTGCACCCTGTTTTATGGCGCCACCCAGCAGGCCGACCCGGACACGAATATCTTCATCACCACCCTGCACGCTTGTCTCAGAGTCACCCAAACTGACCTGCCCTAGCGCTGAATCGATGAGTACCTGAGGGCTTTCTCGACGTTTGTAGCTTTCCAGAAAGGTTTTATAGATGACCCTACCCTGCTCATCGGCTACGTAGCTTCCAGGATAAGGGATACCATAGATCGGGATATCACCTGGAAGAACGGTTTCGTTGAGAATTCCATATTGTCGAATGACCTTTGAGTCGTTATCGGAGAGCATGATGAAGGGCGCAGCAGTTGCATCTATATAGGCTTTAAGTGCCAACTTATCGTCATAGGAAACCACAACCAAGTCAATCCCGGCTGCTTCAAACAGGCTATAATTTTCCCTTAACTCACCGAGTTGGGTCAGACACGGGGGTCACCAGACGACTGAGCGAATGAAGCTCAGGACAACTTTCCTTCCTTGGCGATGTTCATGGAAGTTTACGGGTCGTCCCAGGTGGTCCGGTAAAGTAAAGTCAGGCAGATACTCACCCAGGGCAGGACCGGCAGGATGATCTTTCGGAATGCTTGCCCTTGCAGGGTGCTCAAGTGGTGCCGGGGCTTCAAATCCCAGATGATCTGTTTCGTGGATCGCCATAGCTTTACTATACAATAAGTGACTGGTGTGGACAAAGATCAGCACCCCTCGACAAACGCTTAGTCGAGCTTACAATTAAGGTGTGTCAGGCATTGACCACAAAAGGCTACTATCGGGTCTGGTCCTGATGGACAATCTCCTGACTGGAGTAATAGTAGTGCAGAGGGTCAAGGCATTTATCAGAATGGATTTCCCTGGTTTACAGTCCCCTCGCCTGCGGTGATAAACAGCATTGAGGTGGGCTGGGTTGTTCGGGCCGTGTGCCAAGTATCTTTCTTTATCAGAACGTAATCGCCCTGGATAGCAAGGTGTTGCGTGTTTTCATCGCCTGCCTGCACAGTAACCAGATCAGCTTCGCCGCTGAGCAATAGAACGATTTCATCACCCAGGGGGTGTTTTCCCCACACTCCCCAGTCTTCATTGAATGAATGCTGTGAAAGCAGGATGTGGTTAGCAAAATCATCGAATTCGTGCTCGAGTTCATTGTAGAAGTCAGGTGACAGTGCTTTAGTGAAGAATTCCATGGTAGGGCTCAGTATGGCCCTGGTCTTGTTTATCTGCATCGATATAGCTCCTGCAATATCAAAGATGGTAAGTTAAGTCTAACCTCAATAATGAGTTAGATAACCGATGAGTAAAAATAACCTTGCAGCCAACCGTTACCGTGCATCTTCTGGCCGTTACTTTGAAGAATTCAAGGTAGGGGATATTTACGAGCATCGCCCTGGCAGAACCATTACAGAAGCCGACAATACCTGGTTTACCTTGCTGACCATGAATCAGCACCCCATTCATTTTGATGCTGAATACGCAAAATATTCAGAGTTTGGTAAACCCATCGTAAATAGCGCGCTGACCCTGGCGATAGTGGCAGGCATGAGCGTTGCAGATGTGAGCCAGAAGGCCATTGCTAACCTGGGTTGGACGGACATAACGCTACCAGCACCGGTTTTTAACGGCGATACCCTGTATGCAGAGTCTGAAGTTCTGGAAAAACGAGCATCCCGGTCACGACCTAACCAAGGTATTGTTGCAGTTGCAACTCGGGCTTTTAACCAGGAGGAGGTGCTAGTAATGGACTATAAGCGCACTGTTTTAGTCCCTAATCGAGGTTTTGCGGTTGAAGATAGGATCATACAGGAGTCATAGCTATGCAGCTAACCAACAGAGACGGGCAGACCATAACCCAGGAAGAAGAGACATTGATTCTTGATAGCATCAGAAAGTGGCTGGACCGGGACGTTCGAGATCAGGTGCTTGAGCTAGAACATGCGGATGAATACCCCTATGAAATGGTAGAGCAGATGAAGGCGCTGGGCCTGTTTGGCGCAACCATCAGCCAGGCGTACGGCGGCATGGGATTGCCCAGTGCAACCTATGCGAAAATCGTTGTGGCGATCTCCGAGGTGTGGATGTCGCTCACCGGTATCTTCAATTCTCACTTGATTATGGCTGCGGCTGTCGAGCGGTTTGCCACTGAAGCGCAGAAGGCGCGGTTATTGCCAAAATTTGTTACCGGTGAACTGCGCGGTGGCCTGGCTCTGACTGAGCCCAATTGCGGCACCGATCTGCAGGCAATCCGTACCAGAGCCATTCGTGATGGCGATGATTATATTATCAATGGTACTAAAACCTGGATTTCCAATGGTCGGGAAGGTAATTGCGTGGCGTTGCTGGTTAAGACTGATCCGGAGGTAGAACCCAGACATAAGGGTATGAGCCTGTTTCTGGCTGAGAAAGGGCCGGGTTTTGGTGTAGGTAAAAAGCTCGAAAAACTCGGTTATAAAGGCATTGATTCGGCTGAGCTTATTTTCGACGACTATCGAATCTCTGCCGATGACCTGATCGGTGGTGTTGAAGGCCAGGGCTTTTACCAGACTATGGGCGGGCTTGAGCTGGGAAGAATTAATGTGGCTGCTAGGGGTGTGGGCGTGGCCAATGCTGCCCTTAAAGATGCCACTTCCTATGCGCAGATCCGCGAAACCATGGGGAAACCCATAGGTCAGCATCAGGCTATCCAGACCAAGCTGGGTGATATGGCAACGCGATGCGCAGCGGCGCGCCTGCTGGTTGAAGATGCGGCTCGATCTTATGATCGCGGCGAAAGATGCGATATGGAAGCAGGCATGGCCAAGCTATTTGCCTCGGAAGCCGCACTTGAGAATGCCACGGAATGTATGCGTATCCATGGTGCCTACGGTTATTCTAAAGAGCTCCATGTGGAGCGCTATTACCGGGATGCTCCCTTGATGTGTATCGGCGAAGGCACCAATGAGATGCAGCGCATAATAATTGCCAGGCAGTTAATGCAGAGAAATCCGGTGTGATGCCATTGGCATGCACAGTTTAATAATTCGGAATTGATATGAAGCTCGAAGGCATTCAGGTATTAGATCTATCGTTATTTCTACCCGGCCCCCTGCTGACGCAGATGATGGCAGATCAAGGTGCTGAAGTGATTAAGTTGGAGCCTCGCGGGTCGGGTGAGCCGAATCGGAGTATTGGCCAGAAACGCGACGGTGTTTCAGTTTATTTTGCTAATACCCATAGGGGCAAACGCAGTGTGCAGTTAAATTTGAAAACTCCAGCTGGGCTTGAGATGGCGATGAAACTGGCCGCTGAGGCGGATGTCATTGTAGAGGCATTCAGGCCGGGGGTTATTAACCGTCTTGGTCTTGGTTATGAAGCTGTGAAGGCAGTGAACCCGAATGTCGTTTATATCTCCCTGTCCGCGTTTGGCCAGGACGGTCCTTATGTAAGAAAACCCGCTCATGATCTGGCCACAGAGGCTTATGCTGGCGTTCTCAGTACCAATCTTGGCTTTGATGGCAAGCCGGCGATGCCAGCCATTCCGGCAGCCGACATGCTGGCTGCGACCATGGGACTATCTGCGGTACTCATGGCGCTGCTCAGGCGTAAGGATACCGGCAGGGGCGATTATATTGACCTGGCCATGATGGATTCACTGATGGCCTGTCTGCCTAACAGCATGGGCTCCGTATTTGCCGATAGGGAGGCGCCCAGCGTTAAACAAGAGCGCATCTGGGGTGGCAATGCCATGTACAACATCTATCAGACCGCGGACCAAAAATTCATCGTACTGGGAGCATCAGAAATTCATTTTGCCGAAAATCTGCTGCGCAAATTCGACCGGCTGGACTTGTTGCCTCTATGCGCGCAGCCTCCGGGGCCCAGCCAGGAACCGGTTCGTGAATTCTTTTGCGAAACCTTCCAGAGTCAGAGTCAGGATTATTGGGTTCAATGGTTCGAGGATGTAGACGCGGCATTTGCACCGGTGAACAGCCTGCGGCAGGGCGCAGATAATGAGCAGGTACGATATCGGCAGATGATTGTTGTGGATGAATATGGCCGAGAGCATATCGGTATCCCCATGAAGTTTCTTGATGAGCCCGGACAGGTCCATTTTGCTGTGCC
>JAPKEK010000359.1 GCA_028822125.1 Pseudomonadales bacterium
GGAATCGAACCACCGACACGAGGATTTTCAGTCCTCTGCTCTACCGACTGAGCTATCTGGCCAATATCTTTAAAGTCTCGAGGAAATCTTGATATCTCTCTAGCTAAGACTTCCAGCAAAGATTGCTAGCAAAATTTTTCGAGTTTGGCGCATTAAACCCAAGGCTGCCTAAACAGTCAAGCTAGAATTCTCGAAATTGCCAACACGGGCAGCTTCAATTTTGGTAGGCTGGTTATTCTTTGTAAATTGATAAGGAAAGTTTATGGCAGCACTTCCTGATTCAGCGCAAGTGGTGATCGTTGGGGGCGGTATTATTGGCTGTTCGATTGCTTATCATCTTACTCAAATAGGCATTCGCGATGTATTGCTGCTGGAGCGCAAGCAATTGACCAGTGGGACCACCTGGCATGCGGCTGGCCTGGTCGGACAACTCCGTGCAACGCAGAATATGACCCGGTTAGCGCAATACACCACTGAATTATTTGCTGACCTGTCAGCAGAAACCGGCTTGGAAACAGGCTTTAGAAAAACGGGCTCGATCACCCTGGCAATGAACTCTGAACGCCTCGAAGAGCTGGCTCGTCAGGCCACAATGGCAAAAGCATTCGGCGTTGAGTGCGAGCTTATTGGAACCGATTTCATCCATGAACAGTGGCCCGGCCTTAAAACCACAGATGTTTTGGGCGGAGTTTATCTCCCCGGCGATGGCCAGACTAATCCGGTCGATACCACCCTGGCGCTTGCCAAGGGCGCGCGATCCGGTGGGGCGGTTATCAAAGAGCAATGCAACGTTGCTAGATTGGCAGTGCGTGACGATAAAGTGACCGGTGTTTATCTGGATGAAGGTGCTCTTATCGAGGCAGAAACCGTAGTACTGGCTGGTGGTATGTGGTCCAGAGAATTTGCCGGGCAGCATAATGTCTGCCTGCCGCTGCACGCTGCCGAACATTTCTATCTGGTTACAGAGCCGCTGGATAACTTTACTAAAATGCGGCCCACCCTTCGATTGCCCGATGAGCAGGTGTATTACAAATTCGATGCCGGCAAGTTATTACTTGGCTGCTTTGAGCTCGATGCCAAGCCCTGGGGTATGGATGGTATACCCAAGGATTTTGCTTTTGGCACCTTAGCCGAGGATTTCCCTCATTTTGAACCGCTGTTTGAGATGGCGCTGGAGCGCTTCCCGGAACTTGGAGATGCCGGGGTGAGCCTGTTCTTCAATGGCCCAGAGAGTTTTACACCGGACGATCGCTATTTACTTGGAGAAACACCGGAAATCAGTAATCTGTTTGTCGCCTGTGGTTTTAACTCCATTGGTATTCAGTCTTCAGGCGGGGCCGGCAAAGTACTTGCAGAGTGGATTAAGCATGGCAAAGCCAGCATGGATCTCTGGGATGTCGATGTTCGCCGCACTTTTCCTTACCAAGCAAACAAGTCCTTTCTCTTCGAGCGTACCAAAGAAACCCTGGGGTTGTTGTATGCCATGCATTGGCCGCACCGCCAGTTTGAGACGGCCCGTAATGTGCGGTTGAGCCCGTTGCATCAAAAGCTGCTGGATGAGGGCGCGGTTATGGGTGAGGCGGCGGGCTGGGAGCGGCCGAACTGGTATGCCCGGGGGGATGCCAGGGTCTATGAATATACTTACGGCAAGCCGAACTGGTTTGACGCCTGCCAGGCCGAGTGTGATGGTCTTGCTGGTAGTGTCGCTCTATTTGATCAAACCAGTTATCCCATATTTCGAGTGGAAGGACCCGATGCGCTAGCCTTCCTGCAGTATCTGTCAGGCAATAACATCGACGTTGATATTAACCAGATTGTCTATAGCCAGTGGTTGAATGACGATGGCGGCATTGAGTCTGATATCACCATCACCCGCCTCGATGAAAATCTATTCATGGTCGTCTCCGCGGGGGCGTCGGAAAGGCGAGATTGGTTTTGGATGAGGCGGCATCAACAGGGCTTTGATTGCACTGTCTCGCATGATACTGATGCCACGACTATCGGGGTGATGGGACCTCGGTCCAGGGAGTTGCTCTGTGAGCTTTGTGATACACCAGGGAAACTGGCTGACCAGGCCTACTATCATTCCGATACCCATGTTATCTCCGCCATTCCAGTTCGATTTAATCGGCTGAGTTATGTAGGTGAATTAGGCTATGAGCTCTGCGTGAGTAAAGCAGAAGCTGTTACTGTCTATGAGAAATTAATCTCAGCGGGTGAAGGTGTCGGTTTGGTTCATGCAGGTTTTCACGCCATGAATTCGTGCCGAATAGAAAAAGGCTACCGCCACTGGGGTCATGATATCCATGATCATATCAACCCTTATCAGGCGGGTCTTGGCTTCAGTGTTGATCTTGATAAGGGGGATTTCATCGGTCGCGATACGCTTGTTGCAGCAAAAGGAAGGCAGTCCCGGCGCCTGGTTAATCTTGCCATTGAAGCAGATGATGCCCCTTTTATGATTCACGATGAACCCATTTATCGAAATGGTAGCTTTGTTGGTCTGACAACATCGGCTGCCTGGGGTCATCGAGTCGGCAAGAGCCTGGCGGTTGCTGATGTTCAAGACCCTGCTGGTGTTGATGCCACATGGATCCGGGTAGGCGAATTTGAAGTTGAAGTTGCCGGTCAACGGTATCCGGTGAAGGTTCAGTTCAAACCCCTGTATGATCCCACGGGGAGCCATCTGAAGGTCTAGATAGGTTTCCTTTGCAATGATTGCCTATGATAGCCAGGCAATGGGCATGCCCACGAGGTGCCAGAAACGAGGCCTGACTAATCACTCAAGAAGCAATGCACGCAGTTTAGATTGGGTGGCTTTATCGATTCCAAGGCCCTGCTCGATATACAGATCAATGGATCCATATTGATCTTCCATGGCCGCAAAAGCATTTTCCAGGCTATTTGGGGTGACGCCGATCACTTGCCGTAATACATCAGCATTCACGTCAGTCGTCGAATTTGCCTGTATCTTTTTCACTGTTGCTTCGATGCGCTCTTCCAGATACTGATTAGTCAGCAGAAAATCGTGCATGATTTCAGCCCTGGGCACGCCCAGGGTCAGTAAAATGAGGGCGCTTGCAAAACCAGTACGGTCTTTACCGGCGGTACAATGGAACAGATGCGGTAGTGCGCCGGGATTTGCTAGATCCGCGAGCCACTGTCCCCAGGTCCTGCTGATTGCCGTATTGCTGATATAGCGGGTTCGATCGGTCAGTGCAATCAGTTCGGTTTCGGACAATTGGCCTGAGTAAAATTTTTGACTTAGTTCAGCTACATTGATTGCCGGGTCGTTGATATCAAGGGTTTGATAGGCAATGGCAGGAGATTGCCTGGGTAGTTGAGAGGGTGCCTGGGCCCTTTCAGTTTCACTGCGTAGATCGGTTACTGCAGCGAGTTGCAGCCTTTCAAGATAAGCCAGGTCGGAAGCATCCAGATCTGCCAGGCTGTCTGAGCGAAACAGCAGTCCCCATTTGACGTGACCTCCGTTAACGGTGCTGTAACCGCCCAGATCCCGGGTATTTCGGGTGTTGTTTAAAGGTAGTAGGCGTTTTTGATCTGAAGGGTTGCCTGCTTCGGCGGAATCGGTCTGATGTTCTGAGTTAGATAGCCCAGGGGCATCCTGCAGGGTATCTGCTGTTGCTACAGGTAGCAACAGCGTCGTCAAGATCAAGGTTTTTTGCCATCTGGATTTCATCACCTGTGCCGCAATACTGTTCATTCAGTCACCCTTTTCTCTTTCGTCAAGGATTTGCATGGGAACTGCTTTCTCCGAGCAGGAAGCCTCGTGGATACAGGGTCAGGCTGTCAATCAGGCTAAGCACTTTCACCGACCGTATTTCTCCATGAGACCACGCACTCGATCATGGGGTAGCTGGTGTACCGTTGTACTGTTAATACCGGTCATGGTCTCGGCAGCGGTCAGGGCGTTCAGGATGGCCTCCTCGGTTGCCTCGACCGTGGCCTTGAACAAAGGTTCGATTTTCGGGTTTGGCAACATTTG
>JAPKEK010000360.1 GCA_028822125.1 Pseudomonadales bacterium
TTGACATCCCGTCAGGCAGACTGGTTCAGGCAGGCACGCCTGTGCAGCTGGATGTTCGTCGTAATATCAATCCCAGCAATCGACGTAAAGCACCAAAATAGCGCATAATTCTGGATACTCAATAAAGAACCCCCTAACAAAGCCCCATTTATACAAAGAATTTTACTAACTATATGATATGGTGCGCTTTTTTCTTCTAGGGCTACATGAATGAAGTAATCAAATCGAAAACAGCCTTGAATACCATGTTTCTAAACCAGTCTATCCTGAACAATTTAAGCACGGCTATCCTGTCCCTGGATGAAGACCTGAACTTCTGCTTTATCAACCAGGCAGCGGAGAGTCTTCTGGACGTATCTCTCAAACGAGTATCCGGGAAATCCATTCTTGAGGTATTACCCAGCTTTAAAAAAATCGAGAATATCCTGCTCGATGCACTGCAATCGAATCAGTTTTATACGCAACGAAGAGCTCAATTTGAGCTGCACAACAGTCAGGTAATAACTGTAGACCTCTCAGTTTCACCGGTATTCGAGGAACAGCAGTATAATTTACTGGTTGAACTGACACCCCTTGACCGTTATCTGAAAATTAATCGAGAAGAAGCCTTCAGGGAACAGCAGGAAGTGACCCGGCAAATGATTCGTAGCCTTGCTCACGAGATCAAGAACCCGCTTGGAGGAATCAGGGGTTCAGCTCAGCTTCTTCAATCAGAGTTACCGACTCAGGAATTAAGGGAATATACTTCTATCATCATAGAAGAAACCGATAGGCTCACAACGCTGGTCGATAAATTGCTTGGCCCTAATGTTCCTTCAAAAATGCAGTTAACCAACATCCACGAAATCCTCGAAAAAGTCCGCCGCCTGATCGAAATAGAAGGCGGACCACAACTCACCTTTGTGCGAGATTATGATCCCAGCATTCCGGAAATCTACTTGGATCCTGATCTCATGCTTCAGGCGGTGCTCAACATCACTCGTAATGCCATGCAGAGCCTGGCGGTAACAACTCACCCTGAAATTACTTTCATGACCAGAACCGATAGGCAATTCACTATAGCCTCCATCAGACATAAAAACGTGCTCAGGATCAATATCATTGATAATGGCCCAGGCATATTGCCTGAGCTGAAGGAACATCTATTTTTTCCAATGATCACGGGCAGACCTGATGGATCAGGCCTGGGTTTATCAGTTGCGCAGTCAATCATCCATCGGCATCAAGGCATCATTGAGGCCGAGAGTGAAACGGGGTTAACGCGCTTCACCTTGATCCTTCCCCTGGAGGTAACCAAACCATGACGATACAAAACAAAGTGTGGGTCGTTGATGACGAAAAATCCATACGCTGGGTACTTGATAAAGCCCTTGTCAAAGCTGGTATGCAGGTCACCTGTTTTGATAGCGCCGAAGCCTTGCTAGAACGATTCCGCTTTGAACAACCCGAAGTCATTGTCAGTGATATACGTATGCATGGCATAGATGGTCTCGAGCTCCTCAACAGAATGAAATCGAGCCACCCGGACTTGCCGATCATTATTATGACTGCCCATTCTGATCTGGATAGTGCGGTATCCTCTATCCAAGGAGGTGCATTCGAATATATTCCCAAGCCATTTGAAGTCGATGAAGCCGTCTCTGTAGTCCAAAGAGCCCTTGCAGATATAGCAGAAAAACAATTACCGCAATCTGTCGATGTATCATCGGCTCAGCCGGAAATAATCGGTAAAGCACCCGCCATGCAGGAGGTATTCAGAGCCATCGGTCGCCTATCCAAATCCAACGTTACCGTATTAATTAACGGTGAATCCGGCACAGGAAAAGAACTGGTCGCCCATGCATTGCATCGTCACAGCCCCCGAAACAACAATCCCTTTATCCCATTGAACATGGCCGCGATCCCTCAGGATCTAATCGAATCGGAACTTTTTGGTCACGAAAAAGGCGCTTTCACTGGCGCAAATCAAGTGCGCAAGGGCCGTTTCGAACAGGCGGACGGTGGCACCTTGTTCCTGGATGAGATCGGAGATATGCCTGCCGAAACTCAGACCCGGCTACTTAGGGTTCTTTCTGATGGACAATACTATCGTGTAGGCGGGCATGTATCACTGTCCGCAAACGTACGCATCATTGCTGCGACCCATCAGGATCTGGAAAAATTGGTTGTTTCGAATCGCTTCAGGGAAGACTTATTCCACCGATTAAATGTCATCAGAATTCATATTCCCAGTCTGTCAGATCGAAGAGAGGATATACCGCTCCTGATGGATTATTTCCTGGTTCAGGCATCAATTGAGTTAGATGAAGAAGTGAAAGAAATTCTACCGAAAACAATGGATTATCTTTCTTCATTACCCTGGCTGGGTAATGTAAGACAACTTGAAAATTTCTGCCGCTGGATCACCGTAATGGCAACCGGCAGAGAAGTTCACATTCCTGACTTGCCAGCCGAGCTACAAAATCAAAACCTGGATCTTGATTCTGAAAGCGAAACCAGCTGGGAATTTCTGCTGAAGAAATGGGCTAATAAAAAACTGAAGGCTACTCTGCCGAAGACCTCCAGCTTGATTCAGGAAGCACTGCCCGTCTTTGAAAAAACAATAATAGAAGCGGCTCTGCAACACACGACTGGCAGGAAAAAAGATGCCTCATTACTACTGGGATGGGGGCGGAACACCCTCACCAGAAAGATGCAGGAGCTTGGCATGGACAATGAGGACTCAGGAGACTAAGTTAAAGCTGGCATAATCAACCAACTACATCATGTTTAATATCGCCTTGTTTGAACCCGAGATCCCACCCAATACTGGCAACATCATGCGCCTGTGCGCAAACAGTGGATGTCATCTGCACCTGATAGAACCGCTCGGATTTTCCCTGGAAGAAAAACAACTGCGTCGTGCAGCACTTGACTATCGAGATCTCGCCACCATTACCGTACATCAGAATATCCACCAGGCCATTGAACTGTCCCAGGCCAGCAGAGTCATCGCGGTCACCACCAAGGGCGAACTGAGCTATCAAGCACTGCACTACCAGCCTTCTGATCTGCTGATTCTGGGCCCTGAAACGCGTGGCCTGCCCGTTGACCTATTGCATTCAGATTTAATAGACCACCGGGTACGGATACCCATGATCGATGGCAGCCGCTCAATGAACCTTTCAAATGCTGCAGCCGTCATAATCTATGAGGCCTGGCGGCAGCACGATTTCCTCAATGGCTACTGAACGCTGGCTTCCTTTCTTTCCTGGGCCAGTTTTGCCTGTTCATATAAAGCATCAAAATTTACCGGCGCCAGCATCAATGGGGGGAAACTTCCTCGTACGATCAAGGCATCGATACACTCCCTTGCATAAGGGAACAGGATATTTGGACAGAAACTACCCAGGGTATGATTTAGAGCGTCCTCTTCGAGCCCATTGATGACAAAAATTCCAGCCTGTTGAACCTCCGCGAGATACAGGGTGTTTTCACTATCATCTTTTGCCGTCAATGTCAGCGACAGGATAATCTCCCAGAGAGAATCTTCAATCATATTTTTTCGTGTATTGAGGTCCAGGTTCACAGACGGTTTCATTGAGCCTCTGAAACTGTTCGGTGACGTCGGTGATTCGAAGGATACATCCTTCACGTAGATCCTCTGCAGGGAAAACTGAGGCTTGGGGTTCTCTTCTGACTGAGATTCACTCATTACAAATTCTCCAAATATTCCTGTAGTTTGCCATTGTGTTCCAGTTGATAAAGCTCATCACAACCACCAACATGATAATCGCCTATCCAGACCTGAGGTACGCTATATGATTTCGCTCTTACCATCATTTCTCGGCGTTTTTCCACCGAATAATCCACCGAGATTTCATTAAAGGAAACTCCTTTAGACTCAAGCAACATTTTTGCCCTAATGCAGAAGGGGCAGAATGAAGTTGTGTAAATAGTTACGTTTGCTTGTTCTGCGGCAGGCTGAGTCACTTAACCACCGGTAGGTTGCTTGAAGTCC
>JAPKEK010000361.1 GCA_028822125.1 Pseudomonadales bacterium
GTTTCAATGCGGGCAATATCGAGTGCATAAGATCCAAAAGGTTTGATCAGGAACTGTTTTCCAGCTTCGAATAAGCGGTCCCATAATAGCTCTGCTTTCGCGGATGTAATCCATAGTTCATAGCCAAGATCACCAGTAAAGCCAGTTCGGCTGACCATGAGGGTCTCGCCCTGAAAATCGTAGTTTTGCATGCCAAAGGGTTTGAGGTTTTCAAGGCCGGTAAGGCCCATCGCCTTGAGAGTCGAGCAGGAAGTGGGGCCCTGGACGGCAAGCGCAGCAATATCATCGGTTTCATCTACTATACGGACATCGAAGCCTAGCGCGCACCAGTGCAGCCAGTCAGTGGCTCGTTGGTATGCACAGAGTCTATAGTCATTTTTACCCAGGTGGAAAATAGTGCCATCATCCATGAGTTGTCCAGCATCATCACACCAGATAGCATAACCGACTCGATTGATGCCTATTTTTGAGACATTTCGGGTGACCATTCGATTAAGGTATTGTTCTGCATCTGGGCCGGTAATGCGGTACTTATTCATAGGAGAAAGATCGAGTACACCGGTTGTACTACGTATGGCGAAATATTCAAGTTCTACATCAAAATAGGCATTTGGAGTGGTATAACCCATCCAATTGCCCCAGTCGTTTAATCCGCAGAGCGCTTGGACGCGGGAGTGGAAAGGCGTTTCTAGCAGCATTGTGTCGTTACTTAAGTCACTCATGCCTTTTTACCTCGCTTGATCACTTCTGCTGCCGCATTGCTGCCAGCCAGGCCCATCACGCCGCCACCTGGGTGTGCCCCGGCACCACACAGATACAGGCCGTCGACTGCACTTGCGTACTGTGAGCAGCCAGGGAAAGGGCGCATCATCAGTACCTGATCCATGGCGAGTTCACCGTGATGCCATTGCCCTCCAGTCATACCGTAATTCTGCTCTAAATCAGCGGGTGTGCAAAGTTCTGAGGCAACAATCTGGGTTCGGAGCCCTGGCGCATATTGACTGATGCGATCGATCACAACATCGGTAAAGGCCTGTTTATGCTGGTGCCAGCCTCCGATAGGTGAATAGGGCGCATACTGAACCAGTGCGGACAGTACGTGTTTTCCCGGTGAAGTCAGGGTTGGATCGTTGACGCTTGAGATGCTGATATCCAATACCGGGGCGCTACAGCATTCCTGGTACTTTATGGGATTAAAGGCCCGTTCAATGTAGTTCATATCGGGTGCAATAATCAGTCTATGCCCGAGTTGTTCATCAGTGAGCCTTGTGAACTGCGGCAGGCCATTCAGTGCGAGGTGTAATTTTGCAGTTCCACTGTTGTTACGTATCTGCGAGACACGCCTGGCCATGCCTGTTTCCATGTTCTGGAGACCCAGCAAGTTGGTGAAAGTGGTGACCGGATCTGCATTGGATATGACCAGAGGTGTCGTAACACACTCACCGTTTTCCAGCGTAACACCCGCAACGCAACTCCCCTTCAGATTGATGCTAGCGACCTTTGCAGCCGTGCGAATATCAACGCCTTGGTTTTGGGCGCTGCTCGCCAGTGCCTGGCCAATCATGCCCATACCACCGGCCACCTGTGAAACACCTTCATAGCCATAAGTGGCGCCAACCAGTCGGTGCAGGTAGGTAAAAACCGTATTGGGAGATCTTGGCCCCATAGTTGTTCCCAGCACGGCGTCAACGCTAACGGCGCCCTGCAGCAGCGGATTATCAAAAGATTCCTTCATCAGGTCGTAGATATTAATGAGTATAATTCTCATGAAGTCACTCATGTCATCGCGACCCATGAACTTCATGCCCAGTCCTAGCTTTACCAGAGTGAGGCGATCTGTCCAGTTGCTGTCAATTAATTTTGGTGGCCGCCGTTGGTAAGCTTTACGCAGCAGGGTTGCATATTTGAGCATTTTTTGGTGAAAGGTTTTGTAAGCAGCCTGATCTGAGCTGCTGATCCCTGGGCCGTTAACAACATCCCCGGTTAAGGTGAGGTGTGAACCATCCTGGTCCAGCGCGACGGTTGGCAGATTGCGGGCTGAATACGCTAAACCGTGCTGTTCCAACTGCAGGTCTTTGATGATTTGAGGCGCTAGCTGGTGCAGCCACTGGGCGCAGTCTGAAACCTTAAAACCGGGTGTAAATTCTCTGGTTGAGGCACACCCACCAAGGGTATCTCT
Organism: Pseudomonadales bacterium; assembly: GCA_028822125.1. Lineage (GTDB taxonomy): Bacteria > Pseudomonadota > Gammaproteobacteria > Pseudomonadales > Azotimanducaceae > UBA9926. The sequence goes on from JAPKEK010000361.1 coordinate 2,180, forward strand.
TGCTTCAAGCACGGCGACCTTATTGCCAGCTTTTGCAAGGTACGTGGCGCAAACAAGGCCATTGTGCCCGCCGCCGATGACAACAACATCGTAATCAGTCATCTGCATACCCCTTAGGAATAATACTGGGTTTTTTGAGGTCTCTTAAAATTTCCCGAGCGGCATTTGCTCCGGGCGCAGCCATGACGCCTCCGCCTGGATGAGTGCCGGCGCCACACATATACATGCCCTTGACGGGGCCTCTGTATTGGGCGTATCCGGGGAAAGGCCGATTAAACAGTAACTGATCAAAAGTCAGTTCTCCCTGAAAAATATTGCCTTCGGTTAGGCCTACTTCTGCCTCAATTTCTCGAGGTGTTCGAGTTTCACAATGGAGTATCAAGTCTTTGAAATTCGGACTGTAGTTGGCGATCTGATCGAGCACTGTTTTCTCAAATCCACTTTTGTCTTCGTCGCTCCATTCCCGACCCTTAATTTTCGGGGGGGCATACTGGACGAAAACAGACATCATGTGTTTACCTGGCGGTGCCATAGTCGGATCAGTCATACTGGGAATCATCATGTCAAGGTAAGGATCTTTGGACCAGGTTTCATCTTTCCAATCATCGTAGGCGCGTTCCTGGCGAATCAAGGAATCTGAGAAATGCATGTCACCCACCATTAGTGGGCTGTCAAGGTCGAGACCGTTGAATTCAGGTAATCCATCGAGGGCAATGTTGAGTTTGCCAGATGATCCCCTTATCTTAAAATTTGTCGCTTTGTTGACTAGATCGGGAGGTAGATCTGCTGCGTCCATAATGTCGAGAAAAGTGCGTTTGGGGTCAAGATTAGAGACGACAATCGGGGCATAATAATCGTTGCCATTTTTCAAAGCGACACCCTTGATTTTACCATCCTTGACCAGAATGTTGTCAACATTTGCATCACAGATTATTTCACCACCAAAAGCCTGGAAGGATTTTGCCAGGGCTGCGGAGACAGCACCCATGCCACCTCTTGCAAAGCCCCAGGCGCCAACATTGCCATCAACTTCGCCCATATAGTGATGCAAAAGTACATAGGCGGTACCGGGTGAGAATACACCTAGAGCCGTACCGATGATGCCGCTACCGGCTAGATGCGCCTTGATCACGTCCGTTTCGAAATATTCGCCTAAATAATCTGCAACACTCTTGGTCCAGAACCGAATGGTATCAGCTAACCCTTCCTCTCCCATCTCCAGGAAAGGGCCAGCAAAATCAGCCAGGTCATGCAGGTCGCGAAGCTTCAGAGAAGTGGGGTCTGGTGGGGTTTTTAATAAGAACGGACGGATCAGTCGAGTCTGTTTCAGTACATCAGCACCATAGCGGTCATAAGCATTGGCATCACGTTTGGAATGGCGAGCGATTTCTCTGAACTGGCGGTCATGGTCGTGGTAGCTACCGAGGTGATCACCATTTTGCATGAAGGTGGTACCCCCCCCATACGGTACGACCTGCAGGCCGTGGCGCGGCAGTTGCAGATCCCGGGTAATCTCAGGTCGTAGCAAGCTGCAGACATAAGAGCAGTTAGAATAGGTCCAGCCTTCATGCAGTTCTCTACTTACGGTTGCACCGCCGATATAGGGGTTGCGTTCCATTACAGCAACGCTCAGGCCCGCTTTTGCCAGATAGGATGCATTGGTTAAACCGTTATGCCCAGCACCAATGACGATGGCATCGTACTTTTTCACCTGGTTCTCCAAGGAATTTTGCGCTTTTTGAAGTTGTTTAAAAGTCGAGCATGCCATGCTCCATGTGGGCTGTCCATCTATCAATGAATAGTTATTCATTCATTAT
>JAPKEK010000362.1 GCA_028822125.1 Pseudomonadales bacterium
GGTAAGAATCAGGATCGCGGGGTGCCAACCCTCGAGCAAACCCGGGAAATTGCCCTGGCCGAGCCCAAGGGTTCAAATGGGATTGCAATCTCTGGAGATTTGACCGAATCAGGACATCCTCTTTTCTTGATTAATCCGCATACCTCGTTCTATTTCAGGGGTGAGGTTCATGTGGTGAGTGAACAGGGCCTTAATGCCTATGGGGCGGTCACCTGGGGACAATTTTTCGTCTATCAGGGCTTCAATGAAAAGACGGGCTGGATGCACACGTCAACGCAGCTCGATTTTATGGATGAATTTGTTGAAGATGTGTCGCAAATTGATGGCAAGCTGGTTTATCGATATGGCGATGAACTACGAGATATCCAGGTTTCTAGTGTGACCTTGAAGTACAAGGCCGGTGATGATTTACGAGACAAGACCTTCCCTGTCTATCATAGCCATCACGGGCCCATTACGCACAGGCTGGAGGGTCGTTGGGTCGCTACTAAGATCAATTGGGACCCGGTGAATGCCTTAAGGCAATCTTTTATTCGCACTAAATTATCTAATCACACTCAGTTCAGAGAGATGATGGATATTCGCACGAATTCATCCAACAATACGGTTTTTGCCGATGCTGCAGGCAACATTGCTTATTACCACGGTAATTTTATTCCCCGCAGGGACGTTCAATTTGATTATTCCAAACCTGTCGATGGCAGCGATCCGAGGACTGACTGGTTAGGAATACATGAAGTGTCAGAAAGCATTACCTTGTTAAATCCGGAAAACGGTTGGATTCAGAATTGTAATTCAACGCCTTTCAGCGCAGCAGGCGAGTTCAGCCCGATACGCCAGGATTATCCGAGTTATATGGCGCCAGACCCAGAAAATTTCAGAGCAATTCATGCTACACGGTTATTGAAGGCCGGCAGCAACTGGAGTCTGGAGACGCTGCTGGATCTGGCCTATGACCCTTACTTGCCGGGTTTCGAAAAACTGCTGCCAGGCTTGATTCTTGCGTTTGATCAACAGGGAAGCTCAGATCCGGAAATGGCCAAGGCAATTGAAATACTCAGGCGTTGGGATCTGAAGTCAAGCGCAGATTCAACGGCCATGACGCTGGCCCATTTTTACGGTTTTCATTATGGTGAAGTGGGTCAGAATCCGAGTGCTCTCAAAGGCGCTGAGCTGACCGACTATTTCGGCACATCGTCACCCTTCGAAGAGAGACTGGTTATCTTTTCAGAAGTACTATCTGATCTGGTAGCAGATTTTGGAAAGTGGCAGTTACCCTGGGGTGAGGTTAATCGATTACAGCGCATTACTGGTGATATCAACCAGCCACATGATGATGCTGCAGCAAGCCTGCCGGTGGCAATGGCCTCTGGAAGATGGGGTGCGCTGGCATCCTTTGGTGCGAAGCATTTCCCGGGTACGAAGAAAATCTACGGGGCTTCCGGAAACAGTTTCGTTGCGGTGGTGGAATTTGGTGAGAAAGTACGAGCAAAAACCATGCTGGCAGGCGGTCAGAGCGGGGATCCGCAATCACCGCATTTCTTCGATCAGGCTGAAGGTTATATTAACCGCGAGTTTAAGATGGTTGCTTATTACCCTGCCGACGTACAGGCCAGCGCTGTTGAAACCTATCAGCCGGGATCAAGGTAAGCCCAACTAGCCGCTGTGACCCGTTAGCTTTGAGTTAATCTGACTACCAATTTTCGATGGAGTGATGCTATGTTTTTTTCTTTTCGAGCCTGACCGGCAGGCGAGTATACCCTTTTACAAAAGAAGAATAGGTCCTTGTTGGTTCTTCAAGAATCTCTATTTTCTCAAATCGTGCCAGGATTTCTTCCCAGAGCACACGAAGCTGCATCTCTGCCAGGCGGTTTCCCATACAGCGGTGGATACCGAAACCGAAGGAAAGGTGAGACCTGGAATTCGGTCGGTCAATAATCAGTTCATTGGGTCGCTCGAACACACTGTCATCGCGATTGCCTGATACGTACCACATTAGAACCTGATCGCCGGCCAGGATTTTTTTGTCTTGAATCAGACAATCCTCGGTGGCCGTTCTTCGCATATAAGCCAGTGGTGTCTGCCAGCGAATAACTTCCGCGACCATTTTTGGAATCAGCTGGGGTGCTGCGATTAGTTTGTCATACTCGCTTGGGAATTTATTCAGGGCATAGACACTGCCACTCATTGAATTGCGAGTCGTGTCGTTTCCGCCGACAATCAGGAGAATTAGATTGCCCAGGAATTCAAGCGGTTCCATGTCTCTGGTGTCCTCGCCATGGGCAAGCATAGAGATCAGGTCATCGCCGGGGTTCCGTTTGCGCTCCTGCCAGAGTCCTGTGAAGTACTCCAGGCATTCAATCAGCTCTGCCCGCCGTTGTTCTTCGGTATCCACGATGCCTGATCCCGGGACCGCCGTGGCGACATCTGACCACCTTGTTAATTTTTGCCTTTGTTCGAACGGAAAGTCGAACAGGGTAGCCAGCATCTGCGTGGTAAGTTCGATAGAGACTCGTTCTACCCAGTCGAATGGTTCGTTGACGGGCAGGGTATCCAGGACCTTGCCCGTTCGCTGGCGGATAAGGGGCTCCATATTAGCCAGGTTTCTGGGCGCTACCACCGGCGACACTGTCATTCGCTGTATATCATGGGTGGGAGGATCCATGGCGATGAACATACTGACATTGAGCGCCCCTTCAGGAAGTTCAGCGTCAATCGGAAAACCGAGGGTGATGCCATTGGCTGACGAGAATCGAGCGTGGTCGGCATCTACTTTTTTGATGTCTTCATAGCGGGTCAATGACCAGTATCTTCCGGCAAGTTCAGTTTGATTAAAATGAACCGGATCTTCTGCCCGCAGGCGATCAAAAAAGCCCCACATTTTGTCTTCGCTGAATAGCCGTGCGCTCACCGGATTGATGTCTTCGATTAACATTTGCTTTGGATCAGGGATTTTTCCCTGGAGGAGTTCCTCACTATCACCGGGCCGTTTGAAAGCGGCCACCTCTCGGTCATTGATATTATTCTCAGAAATCGCTTCGCTCATATGTATTCCTTGCTACTCATCACTTTGTAGATTGCTTTATAGCAAATCTAACGCCACCGATAAACTATAATCGGTTGTCGTAATGATTGAATACTGGCGGATTAAAGCTCGATTCAGGCGCGTTGAAGTCGGCCCAGGCTTTAAACTACAGACAGGTCCTGGTTTTATGTAACCTGCTTCTTTTGCCCAGCGGCTTTGCCAGCCTTGCGCTTCGCTGCCTTGCGTAACCGGTCTTTTTTCGGCTTTACCTTTTTTGATCGTGCTGGCTTTGCTTTAGAAAATGCCGGGCGGGTCCTCATCGCCAGGTCTGTTTCAGCTCTGGTAATATTCAGCCGCTGGCCACAGACCCAGACTTTCTTGAGTTCCTGAAACATCTGTTTGGACATGCCTACGGGCAGGTCGACAAAACAGTGTTCATCATGAATATCAATATGGCCGATGTGATCTCCGTCGAGTCCTGATTCATTGGCCAGGGCACCTACAATATTGCTGGGTTTGACCTCATGTTGACGACCGACTTCAATTCGATAGCGTTGCATGCCTTCTGGAAGCGGGGTTCCATTGTTATGGCTCCTGCGGGGTTTTTGCTTGCTTCGATCCCGATTACGAGATTGGTTTTGGTTACGGGCGAGACCTGTATTTTCCCTTGGCTGGGTGTTTTTGGGTTTGTCTTTGGAAAGCAGGAACTGCTCGCCCATAGTCAGTTTTGCCAGGGCTGCTGCAACATCGACGGCAGCGGTGTCGTGTTCTAGCTGATACTGTTCAATCAGTCCTTTCAGGAAATCGAGATTCCCCTCTGCTAGTACGTCACTTATTTTCTGCTTGAAGCCGGCAATACGTTTGTTATTCACCATTTCCGTGGTTGGTAATTCTAGCTTTTCAATTTTCTGGCGGGTGGCTTTCTCGATGGCTGCCAGCATGCGGCGTTCACGCGG
>JAPKEK010000363.1 GCA_028822125.1 Pseudomonadales bacterium
TCAGCGCAGCAACCAAGCATTGAATTTTACCTGAGCTGGTAGTAATGAGCGCTCGGTCAACATCTATACAGGGGTCGGCGAGAATGAGAGTTAAAGCTTTACAAGGCGTAGGCGCTGAGGTTTCTGAGATTGACCTGAACCAACTTTCTGGCCCAGAGCAAGTCGATATCAGGGCCGCTTTTGCTGAGTATGGATTACTGTTCTTCAGAGACCAGGATATTGATGAACAGGCTCACCTTCGTTTTTCCCACATGTGGGGTGAGATCAATGTAAACCGATTTTTTGCTGCCCACCCCGATTATCCGGAAATCGCGGTGGTAGCCAAGGAACCCGAGCAGATGGGTAACGTTGGCGGAGCCTGGCATACCGATCACTCCTACGACCAGCACCCGGCATTGGGTTCTATCCTGGTGGCAAGGCAATTGCCACCATCGGGTGGGGATACCTGGTTTGCCAGTATGTATAAGGCCTACGAGGGTCTTTCGACAGGCTTGCAGCAATTTCTTGGCAGTCTGCGGGCAGTGCATTCGGCAAAACACGTTTTCGGTACGCAGCAACCAGAGCGTGTTGAAGAAACTGTTGTGGCACGTTTTCACAATCAAGCGGCGGCGGATGCACTGGTTGACCCGGTCCATCCTGTAGTGATTACGCATCCTTTAAGTGGTCGTAAGGCCCTATATGTTAACAGTGCATTTACACGACGATTTGAAGGTTGGACCGAGGCCGAATCAGCGCCTTTGCTGGAAGTGCTTTATGCCGCTGCAATCCAGGACGCGTATATTACAAGCTTTCGCTGGCAGCCTGGTTCAGTTGTTTTTTGGGATAATCGTGCGACCTGGCATTTTGCCCAGAATGATTATCAGGGGCATCGGCGAGTTATGCATCGGACCACCATAGTAGGTGGGCCTTTACAAGGCTCAGGGCTAGTGTCCTAGACCATATACTTAAAACGGGATGCTGAATATAGTTGTTAGCGCGATAAAATTTTACCTTCAGCGCGATTTCCCTTAGAGTTACGCCCTTCAGTTAGATCAGAGGGGCTGTGATGGCTAATTATTTCAATTCATTGACACTAAGAGAACAACTGGCACAGCTGGGAGCCTGTGATTTTATGGATCCCAGTGAATTCTCGGACGGCGTGGATTGCCTTAGAGGGAAGCAGGTCGTTGTTATCGGTTGCGGTTCTCAGGGCCTCAATCAGGGGTTAAACCTTCGGGATAGTGGCTTAGATGTGGCTTATACATTGCGTGAATCTGCAATCAAGGAACAGCGACAGTCTTACCTAAATGCCACTGAAAATGGCTTTGACGTTGGGACCTATAAAGAACTCATTCCAACAGCCGACCTGGTGTTGAATCTAACACCCGATAAGCAGCATGGCAGTGTGGTGGAAGAGGTGGTTCCTCTGATGAAACATAATGCCTGCCTGGCCTATTCTCATGGTTTTAATATTGTTGAGGAAGGCCAGCAGATTCGTGACGACCTGACCGTGATAATGGTTGCGCCCAAATGCCCGGGTACAGAAGTTCGCGAAGAGTACAAGCGTGGCTTCGGCGTACCAACGTTGATCGCGGTGCATGCTGACAATGACCCGCGTGGAGAGGGGCTGGCTATTGCTAAAGCCTACGCTGCTGGAACCGGCGGGCACAGGGCTGGCGTCCTGATGTCGTCATTTGTTGCTGAGGTCAAATCTGATTTAATGGGTGAACAGACCATCCTGTGCGGCATGCTGCAGACGGGATCATTACTTTGTTTTGACAAAATGGTGGAACAGGGCGTGGCGCCGGCATACGCCGCCAAGTTGGTTCAATACGGGTGGGAAACCGTGACTGAGGCGCTGAAACATGGCGGTATTACTAATATGATGGATCGTTTATCAAATCCGGCAAAACTTAAGGCGTTTGCGCTGTCTGAGGAGATGAAGGCTATCCTCGGGCCGCTCTACCTGAAGCATATGGACGATATCATGACCGGTGATTTCAGTTCGGGAATGATGCAGGATTGGCACGATGATGACCATAAATTACTGTCCTGGAGGAAACAGACCGGGGAAACAGAGTTTGAAAATACTGTAGTGGCGGATGCGGAAATATCTGAACAGGAGTATTTTGACCATGGAATATTGATGGTGGCCATGGTTAAAGCGGGAGTGGAACTGGCTTTTGAAACTATGACGGCTGCAGGGATCAAGGCTGAATCGGCGTATTATGAAAGTCTTCATGAGGTGCCCCTGATTGCCAATACCATCGCCAGGAAGAAACTATTTGAAATGAACAACACAATCTCAGATACCGCCGAATATGGCTGCTATCTTTATAATCATGCCTGCCTGCCATTGTTAGCTGAGTTCATGTCTGATGTTAACAGTGATTTGATTGGTCGCGGCCTCGGGTTGAACGATCTGGGGGTTGATAACCAGCAACTGATCGAAATTAATGCAGAGATTCGATCTCATCCGGTCGAGCAAATCGGCCGGACATTGCGGGGCTATATGACGGCTATGAAACCCGTTGGGTAAATGCCGGTAGTGTCAAGTCAGTTGGACATGGTAATGCCGTGAGTAAGGCCCTGATAGCGTTTAAGAGAGCCTGTATCGAGTTCAATGATCAGTTTCAACTGGTCGATATAAACTGGCAGATAAGTCAATCTGAGTCGTGGTTGCTACTTGGCTCTAATGGTTCGGGTAAATCCGCTCTGGTTTCGGCGATGACCGGCGGGGGCAGTCTTATATCGGGTCAACGGCGCTGCTTTCAGGACAGGCCGGCGATTGTATCCCTGCTGGCCCAGGAAGAACTTATTGAGCGTGAGCGACTCCGGGATGATAGTGATCTCACCGATGAGGTTTTCCCGGGCACGCCTCTCAGCCGGATACTATCTGAAGACGACCCCGATCCCGATCGATTAGAAAATCTCATACAGCTGTTCGGTCTAACGCCATTGCTCGCTACCGGGTTCAGGAAGCTGTCCACAGGTGAAACTAGAAAGGCGCTGCTGGTTAAAGCACTTGCTTCATATTCCGGTCTGATAATCCTGGATGAACCATTCGAAGGATTGGATTCTTCGGCTAGAGCGCTGCTGATGGCGGAACTCGGCAGGGTCGCCTTGCACAAAACGATTGTACTGGTGATGAACCGTATGCCTTCAGTACCGGCATTTATCAGTCATTATGGTTACCTGGAAAATGGCCATTTTCTTTTCCAGGGTGCGCTGAACGAAGCTGACGTTGTCGACTTGTTTGAAAGATTGAATCATCTGCACATGGCAGATATTGAATTGCCTGTCGGTGCAGACCAAGAAGCATCGGCAGGGCTGGATCCTGCTTTACCGCTGGTGACCATGCGAAATGCAAAGGTTCAGTATGCCGGCCGGGTATTATTTGAGAAGCTCGATTGGCGGATTGAGCAAGGTCAGCACTGGCAACTAACAGGCCCCAATGGCTCGGGCAAAACCTCTCTTTTGACCTTGATCACCGGTGATAATCCTCAGTGCTACCAAAATGACATCTTTGTATTCGGATATCGACGCGGTCATGGAGAGAGTATATGGGATGTCAAACGACACATAGGTTATGTGTCCAGCGCGCTGCAATGGGAATATAGGGTCAGCATCAGTGCTGAAAGTGTGATTCTTTCAGGGTTTTTCGATAGCATTGGATTGTACGTGAAAGCATCCACCCAGCAACGCGCAATTGCCCGTCAGTGGCTGGCATTGCTGGGCCTGGAAGAAAGATGGCAGGCACCTCTGAAGCAGTTCTCGTATGGCGACCAGAGGCTGCTGCTAATCGCAAGAGCGATGGTAAAACGACCTTCATTACTGATACTGGATGAGCCCTGTGTTGGATTGGACGGTTTAAACAGGCAACTGGTCCTCAGTTTGATCGAAAGAATTTGTCAGAGTGGCTGCACGACCGTTTTGTATGTGAACCATCATGATCAGGATATTATCCCTAGTATTAAATTGACC
>JAPKEK010000364.1 GCA_028822125.1 Pseudomonadales bacterium
ATCAACTTCGAAGCGCTCATCTTGTCACCCGATATAGGGTGAACAACCTCGCCCTGATGAAGCTGGACAAGATTAAGCATGACAAACTCGCTTCCATCGTCTTGTTCGAGAAACTCGCGGAAAATTTCTGCTCCTGTGTGCTCACTGCCTTCGACTTGATCGAAGGAGACCATGAAGGCATCGACTTCCTCAAATGTTATTGGACCACGCCAGTTGAAATACCAAATAGAAAATATGCCATAAATTATGGGTACCAGTATCCAAATTTTCCACATCATATTAGAATCCTTGCATTTCCTTGCCCTCTATAAAATCACTCATCATCACAGCGAGTTCGGGCCCGCTATCTTCCCGTACAATATCTTCCTGTAGAAAACGTACCTGCACCCTTGATCGTAACCTTGATCGCTCCAGCTATGCGTTCAAGACTGGATAAATTACATCGACAAATGTTGCTGGCAACCCTGCAGAATGAAAGACATTGAGGATATCAGCAACAATGACCTGTTTCGCCATCGCGGCTGAAATGCCGACACGTTTCGCCCCTGATGCCGCTGTCACCGCCAGCAGCAAGTGTAGTTTTTTTAAGTTCCATGTTCTCGCCCGCTACCGCCGGCCCTTCAGTTAGGCCAATGGATATATTCATCGCCTGGCTCGAAGGTTTCAGCCCGGGTTTTGTCTATCGCCACTGCCATCTCTGCCACATACGGATAAAGTGGTTTTCGAGCAGTTGCCTGGTGCGCATCCAACAGCGCCATTAATTGATTCCGCTTCTGTGAATTTATCTCTGCCAGGTTAACCTGCTCAGTCGGGTCTTCTGCCAGATTGTAGAGCCAATTCTTCTCCGGGCTTTTGGAAACCTGTAGCTTCCAATCGCCATGGCGAACCACCCGATAGTAACCGCTCTGCCAGAAGAGGGTCTGCCGATCCCAGTTATCAACTGACACTCCTGTCGCGAGCGGCAGAATATCCACACCATCGATGACCACATTCTCGGGCAACGCTGTCCCAGCTGCAGCTGCAAGCGTGGGCATCACATCAATATGTGCAACCGGTGTATCAACACGGGTTCCCGGCTCAATCTTACCCGGCCACTTGATGAACAGGGGCACTCGGACGCCACCCTCAAAAAAACTCAGCTTCCAACCGCGATAAGGCGCATTGATTTCAGGTAAACCCACATAACCCGGCCCGCCATTATCACTGGAAAATACCACAACCGTGTTATCAGCGAGCCCCTCATCGATCAAAGTTTGGTTGATTCTACCAATGCTGCGATCCAGAGCCCGTACCATAGCGGCATAAACCCGGAGTCTGTGTGGCCTTATATCACCGACCGCCTCATAGTCCTCGCGAGTTGCCTGGAGCGGCGTATGCACCCCCCAGTGCGCAAGGTAAAGGAAGAAAGGCCGATTCTTGTTCGCCTTGATAACGCTAATCGCCTCGTCCGTGTAATAGTCAGTGAGGTATCCGCTGGGCTCGAAGCGTTCATCACCACCATTATTAAATGCGGCTGAGTAACTCATATTAGCCCACAGGAACTGATCAATCGGGTCAAAATCGAGCTTCGCATTAACCACCTTCGGGTCATCTTCCGGCAGAAACAACCCACTCGCCATTAACAGGCTGTCATCAAAACCCTGGTCATTAGGTTTAAAGCCTTCACTCCGCCCCAGATGCCATTTGCCGATATGCGCTGTGTAATAACCGCTGTCATTCAGCATCTCGGCAATGGTCACCTCAGAGGTAGGCAAGCCCTGCCCTTCATAGGAGATTGAATCTTCTGCTAAGGCTTCGTTAAAGCGGCTGGGCGGCAGTTCACTATCGATACTGCTGCTGATCATCGAAACTATCGGTCCCATACCAGACGGTGTCGGCGTGAATTCAAATCCAGTTCGCGTCGGGTACCGCCCTGTCATGAGCATGGCTCTAGACGGCGCACAGGTCGCATTACCCGCATAAGACTGCTCGAACACGGCACCCTCGGCTGCCAGCTGATCAATACCTGGCGTCTTGACCCGGCCACCTGCTACACCGCCACCGAAGGTGGATATGTCGTTGTAGCCGAGATCATCGGCGAGAATGAAAATGATGTTAGGTGGACGATCTTCTCTGACAACAGTTTCAGGACCCTGCTGCCAGGTAACCTCACGATGAGGCCGAATATCCTGCAACCGCTCACTGCGATACTTGGAGAACGCCAGTACCAGGTCAATGCGGTTAAACCAAGCGATTGAACCAACCATGACAACAGATGCCAGCAGTATCAGAAGTCCTTTTTTCAACATGTCCAATTTCCTGGTTCTTTAAACATTCTCCGAGAGTGCATTCCCGTCAATTCAGGGTTCTCACCCCGCAATCGCTTTACTGTGTCTAACAATGCCCTGCGTTAATCAAAGCTAGGAAGGTAACAGCAGCATTTCACATCCTGTACCTGCCAGGATATCGTCAACCTGACGCTGCTCATCATCGTTGAGCTTCTGGTATTCCTCATTGATCCACTGCAGGCAACGGCCCTGGTAGGGAAACGCTGGTTGTTGCCAGGGTCTGTCACCAATCGTGGTTTTCATCTGTTTCTCGCCTGACTGCAGTGCGCGTGCATTTGCCAGCAAAGCCGGCGCATAAACTTTCCCGATTTCGGTGAGCAGATCACCCAGGACTTCTTTAATTATATCCCGCGCTATCCAGCCGTCTTCCTCGCAGACCTGGCCACTGAGATCATCAACAACATCTGTCCAGGCGAATACCCGGGGTGCCTGCTTCAGGCAGATCGACATCGGTGTCGGATCGAACTTCGCCAACTGGGTCAATTGAGCATAGATGCCAAAGTCAGCAGAAGCAGGTCGATCACCAAACAGATAAGGCTGGCGCATAACCAGGCGGTTCATGATATCCAGAAAACGAACATAGCTGGCCTCAATCACCGGCGCTGTCAGATCATTTGAGCCAACCACATAGAGTCGTGAAATCTGCCTCGCCGCGACAAACTCAGCAGCCTTCGAATGCTGGTCATCGTCCATCTGAAGGCCTCGCCAGAGCGGCAGAATATCACCTGCCTTCTTGATGTCAGCATCGTAATACCAGCGATAGTGGAACATCGATTTAGTCAGCCATTCATCAGCATAGTCCTCGATCAGATAGTTGATGAATCCCAGCACTGGATCAGTCGGTAAGGCTTGCCTACCCGTGAATGCCTGCTCAAAGCGACGAATCAGCGGCGTCGAATCGACAACGGCCTCAACCTCCCCTTGATCATTTGGTAGATAAAAGGTTGGTAGAAGGTCAACCTTGGGTGTCGGCAATCCCATCTTCTGAATCGAGTGATCTCCGATCAGCAATTCGTAACTGATATGGCGATAGCGCATGTAAGCCAGCATCTTGCGGGTATAGGGTGACCCGGGCGCGCCTTTCAGGCGCAGGGGTTGTGTCAGGGACATACTGGTATTCTCATTCCGAATTTACTTTATAATAATGCCTTACATTAATACCTGCAATCTGATAACTTTGAATTTTTAATTTGCCTGTTAACAAAAACAGGAAGGTAATCGACCGTGTTTAAAGCTCTCCTGCGCACTGTCGCAGCCCTGACTGTTCTGGTGATTGCCGTATTCTGTTTTATCTTCTTTTCACCACGACCACCGTTAACGATTGATCCTGAAACACTCAACGGTGATGGCAGCACGATTAACTACTGCCAATTACCTGTTCTCGATGGCAGCGGAAAAATGGCGGCCGATATCCCTAAAGGCAACACGCCGGGATGCAGTTACGATCACTTCCCCCTGCCAATTTTGCGGGAATGTACTGAGCCGCTGCCTGAGGGTGCCGCTGACATTCGTGGACTCTGGATCGGCGTAACAGGCCACGTCGGCCATGTGGAACGCGTCGAGCAATGCGGCGCACGCACGATTGTCACCAGTAGCGGTCTTATTCACGACAGCGGTCCCAAC
>JAPKEK010000365.1 GCA_028822125.1 Pseudomonadales bacterium
CGCCGGTTAGAATTGAAAAGCTCTCTTCTGAACCATCATCTCGATCCCGGTCACCATAGCGGGCTTTAACCCTGAAACCGTCGTAATTCTTCTTCAGGATGATATTAATAACACCGGCAACCGCGTCCGAACCATATACGGCTGATGCGCCATCAGCGATGACCTCAATTCTGTCCACTGCACTAAACGGAATCATGTTTAAATTCAACGTACCGCCACCGCCTAATGAAGGCGAGCCGGTTACCCTGCGGCCATTGACCAGTGTTAACGTTCGGCCAGAACCAGCACCGCGCAGGTCAATAGTTGCATTTGATTGCGCAGAATTTCCTGAAGACTCACGGTAGGAACCCAGTGAGTTCAGATTTGAAGTCCGCAGCGCATCAGCCACACTGATGTCTCCTGCAATATCCATATCTTCCGCAGTAATTGTAATCGTTTCCTGAGAAACCGTATTAACGGTTCGCTTGATTCTAGAACCGGTAACTACAACTTCCTCCATCGCATTGGCGTCCTCGCTATCCTCCGCGACAGCAACACCTCCATGGACAAGTGCCAAACCTGTAGAAAGCCCTAACGCGAGTCTTATCCCCGCTCTTAAGTCTTGTTTAACTGACATATAGTGATCCTCTAATAATCCTCGTTTCGACAATTATAAGCACGGCATTTACAACTTAATTAGTTGTAAAACAACATTGCTCTCTTTTTTTGGCGGACAATTCATCCCCTCAGCCACCGCCAACCCTACAACTTTAGCCGAACACGGGAATAATTTAAAGTATTCTTAACAGAATATTCGTTATTTTCTTCATTCTTTATCCATCTTTCTTTACCCGCTACAAACAAGGCATCGCCAGCGTGGTCATCAATTGTACAAAGCCCTCTGAGCCTTCTCAATGAAGCAAGGTCCAACCAGACAGTTACTTTCCCCTTGTGGGAATGATATCAAAAGCGATGACTACTCTATCGTCAGAAGCGCTGAACGGAATAGTTTCATGCCAGATATAAGATGGGAATATCACGAGCTTACCGACTTGTGGAACCACAAAGTGAACAGGATCGGGCACGATGGGCAAGTTGACTCCTGGTCTGCCAAAAGCCAGGCAGCCTGACTTTTCAGCCTCACTAGCGTTCGATATTACAGCAGGGCGTTCATTAACACTGGATATCTCGTCAGGCACTTCAAGATAGTAGACACAACTATACCAGCCCTTGGTATGAATGTGCGGCACATGATGCCCCTGCCCTCTTAAAATAATTGACCAGGCACTTTCTATCTCAAAGCTTCCCGTATTCCGGGCGGCTACTTGCGCTGGTACCGAACCCGAAAAAGCAACATCGGTTAATTCATCGGTGATTGCCTCAAGCAAGAGATTCTTCAGCCGGGTGAGCGCAGGATAAGAATGATCGAAAAGATTACCGGGTGATTGGGTCCCGCCAGAAACGCTCTGTGTAAGGGGATTACGCTCGAACTGGTGCAGATCAGAAAGAAAACTGCTGACCAGAACATTCAGGCGAAACAAATCGCCAGCACCCCGACTGGATAGATCAATTTCACGAACTAAGCCAACAGGATTAAAATCTCTCTGGTAGCTAGCCGGGTCAGAAACGCGCAACACGATTCCCGACAAGGCTTGCAAAAACTGATTGTCGGGTGTTTCAACTAAAGCAGATACAATCAGTGGCTCAGCCTGATATTCCTGTCCTAGCCCCAGATGGGCTATTATCTGCCACTCTCGCGACCATTCTTGCTTGAGATCGACACTCAGTTCCAGCATTCCCTGGAAGTCCCTGGCTTCCTTAAGATAATTTAACCGGCCTATCAAAACATCAGGATGGTCCAGCAAAGCTTGACCCTGAATTTTAGAAAGCACTTCGCCAGCCCTATCCATGTTGCCTGTTACCGCTAAGAATTCCAGATAGTCACCTAACAATCCCGGCGATAGCGTCATTGACTCTGCTGCCTTGTAATGCGCCAGAAACTGTTCATCACCTAGCTCATAGCGCAAATTGGCATAAAAACGAGCACAATGACGATCAAACGGATATTTTATCAATCCCGCTTTCAGCCATGCCTGCGCTAGTCCTACTTGCTGGAGCAGGACCAGGCACCTTGCAGCCTCAACAAAAGAATCTGCGCCTTCCGGGCCTAATGACAAAGATTTCTGAAATGATTTACAGGCTTCGCCGGCATTGCCCAGTTTCTGCTGCACCCTGCCTAGGCGGAGCCAGATGCTCGCATTGCTTAACTGATCCACAAGCATACTCTGTAGCACCCGCTCAGCGCCTACCCAGTCGGCTTGTCCTTCCAGGGCTTTGGTCAAACCCAGTGCACCTTTTGTATAATCGCTACGCAATTCGAGCGCACTGCGAAATACCGCTTCTGCCCTGCTGTATTCACCCATTTCGAGCAAACACAGCCCGAGATTGTAATAGTATTCCGGCCGCTTAGGTGAAAGCTCAACACTCTGTCCCAGATACTTGATCGCTTCAGTGTTCCTGCCAAGCTTACGCAGGCAATCGCCCAGGCTTGCTAGAACGTCGTGATTCCTGGGTTGGTGTTCACAAAGCGCCTGCAGGAACACTAAAGCGGCCTCGGGTCGTGCAGATCGGATATTTGCCTCTGCAGCTAAACCCAAAAACTTGGCATCATTCATAAGCATTGCTGCCACTTCATCAAGCTTATCAGCGGCCTGGGCAAACTCCGAGCGCTGCATTGCCAGCAGCGCTGTACGCAGGATAAGCTGCACCTGATTCTGATCGAGCACTTTCATAACATCAGCAACCCAGGACCCTCATAATTAGAAACACCACGGTGATAGAAAACAAAAGGTAGTAGAGGACAAAGCCATGGGTTTAATTACCTGGTGCGGGATACTCCCGCCCCTTCATCTTCTTCATCCCATATCTCTTTAAAAGTCGAATTCACGGCTCAAAAAGCCTAAACTCCGTTTTCGATTTAACTTTGAGACCACTGCATATGAATTTCGACACGACCCACCAGAGGAAAAAACATTGTAACCTTGTTAATGCGCTGGTAGGCACATTTTTATTGTGTATGGTAACTGTGCCGGGTCTGGCTGAGCTACAAATTCAAACAAGCCTGATAGAAAGCCTTGTCAAAAAACCCCAATTTCAATGCGTAAAGATTTCACCCCTTGGTGATTACTTTGCTGTTCTGGTTACCCATGAGGAAAAAAGAGCGGTTGTTGTCCTGGATCGTAAACAGAACAATAAAGCGATCAACTTAATACATTTCAGTGGTCGCACTATGGTTGCTGACTTCCATTGGGTCAATCCAGACCGTCTACTCATCGAAAAAGCCATGTTTGTGCCTGGTTTTGAGGCACCTCGCGGCACAGGTCAGTTATGGGCAGTCAACGCCGATGGCAAAGTGATCGTCGATCTATTTGGGCTGTCGGCAAGGAAAACTAAACTGGCAGCCTACGGGAGCTTCATAAAGGCGCTGGATGATCGAAAAATTCTGGTGATGTCCAGGCCATGGGGTAACGTCAGGGGTAAACAAAATTACAACACCCTGGTTCAGGTCGATACTTTCAGCGGTAAGACAATAAAATTACGGAGGGGCAGCCTGAGGGGGTCGACCATACTGGTTGACCATAACAACCAAGTACGCCTGGAAGTCGGTTCTGGAGAAAACGTGCAGGAGACTGTCATCGCCTATCTTGATGATGCTAACAACTGGCAGCGCCTTAAAACCCCTTTCAATAAGAGTCTGATGCCCCTTACATTTAACAAAAGCAATGATGCCGTTTATCTCAGAGGTTATAAAAAGGCGGATGAAAAGGGTATCGCCGGCATCTGGCAACTGTCTTTGAAATCAGGAGAGATCAAACCGATTTACCAGCACCCCAGGGTAGACCCCACCCCAGTTTATGACAAGCAGCACCTCATTGGCGTCTGGACAGAAGAATTTTATCCCGAAT
>JAPKEK010000366.1 GCA_028822125.1 Pseudomonadales bacterium
GCGCAGAAGTCCGTGTCGGCCGATTATACCGGTGCTCGGAATCGGCATTATTATGTCTTTCCGGCTTCGTCTCAATTCAAGCGAAAACCAAAATGGATTGTGGCTGCAAGCCTGGTTGAAACCAGCCGATTGTTTGCCCGGACCGTCGCAGAAATTGATGTCAGATGGATAGAACCGATAGCCGAGCACCTGGTTAAAAGGCGCTATTTCGAGCCCTATTTTGCTGAGTCGCAGGGGCAGGTGCTGTGCCATGAAGAATTAACTCTGTATGGCCTTGTCATTCAGAAACGGCGGGTGACGGATTACGCCCTGATCAATCCCGTCGAGGCCAGGGAAATTTTTATACAGGAAGCGCTGGTCTTACAGAAACTCGAGGGTGATTTTCCTTTTCTTAAGGCAAATCAGGCGTTGATTGAAGAGATTGAAATACTTGAATCAAAGAGTCGTAAACGAGATCTGCTGGTTGACCATAAGGTTTTATTTGATTTTTATGATGAGGCTCTGCCGGAGACGTTATGCACTGCGATGGACCTTAGCCGTCTTTTAGGCAGCCAGCAGCAGTTGCAGAAGCGCTTGTTATTAACGCAAAGCAACCTGCTGCAGCGTCAGATTGAAGTTTCAGATGAGCTGTATCCGGATACTCTGAAAGTTGGCGGCAACGAATTAAAACTGGCGTATCAGTTTAAGCCGTCCGAGCCCACAGATGGTGTCAGTGTTGATGTCCCGGCGAGTTTGCTACGTCAGGTTCCCCGGGAAAAGCTGGACTGGCTGATACCAGGGCTGCTTCGCGAAAAATGCCTGGCACTGATTAAATCGCTACCCAAATCCCTGAGGAAGAACTTTGTGCCTGCGCCACAGTATGCCGACCTGGTGCTGGAAAAATTGCAGACAGATCAAGGCAGATCCCTGCAGGAGGCCTTGGCAGACAGTTTGTTCAAGTTGTCGGGTGTTCGAATAGCGGTGACGGATTTCAATGAGCAGAGACTTGACCAGCATCTTGCCATGCTGATCAGGATCCTGGGCGAGGATGGCGAGATACTCGGTATGGGTCGCGACCTGGATGCGTTGATTAAAGACCACGCGCCGATGCAGACAGTAGGATTGCTGAAAGCCTCGCAGCATGAACTTGTGCAGTCAGGACTGATAGATTGGAGTTTTGATGATCTGCCCGACGACATAATGCTTGAACATGGCGGTGTAAACATACAAGGTTTCCCGGCGCTTGTTGACCAGCAGGATGCAGTCGCAATACAGATCTTTGATCAAAAAAGGGATGCTGAATTTGCCCATGAGCAGGGTAGTCTGAGGTTATTAATGCTGCAGTTGAAGGATCAGCAGAAGTACCTGAATAGAAATATTGCGGATTTCGACAGCTTGGCCTTGTTTTATTCGACCCGGGGAACCAAGCCTGCACTTCTTGAAGATATTGTGGAGGCTGTCTTTCGAATAACGCTGCTGGAGGGACGATCACCCATTCGCAGTCACCAGGTTTTTCAGGATCGGCTGGCCCTGAGGCAGAATTTGTTCGACACTGCGAACCGGGTTTCCCGTCTATTGCTGGATATTTTACAGCGCGCTAATGCAATAGAGTCAAGGCTCAGCCAGTTCACGGACAAGCAGTGGCTCAATGTCGCTGAAGACCTGCGCCGGCAGATGAACTTTTTGTTCAGAGCAGGCTTTCTTAGACGTATCTCATTTCACTGGCTCTCGCAGTACACGCGATATCTAAAAGCCATTGAATATCGTCTGGAAAAGCTCGGCGGTGGTTTCAGTCGGGATGGGCAGAGAATGCAGCATTTGAGAGTGTTTGAAGATCGTCTGGCGGCCCTGAGATCAGCCGACCTGCAGCAGAAGATGCAATTCAGCTGGCTACTGCAGGAGTATCGGGTCTCCGTTTTCGCTCAGAATCTCGGCACGGTGGTGCCAGTCTCTGAAAAAAGACTGGAAAAAGCCTGGCAGGCGCTGGTCAGCAGTGGTCAGTGAATCCGACGATACCCATGTGCAGCGAATGATAGTTCGTAAAAGGACTGAAATAGCCTAGAATTCACCTTTAACAATGCGCCTTGTAGGTTTTCCAGGACAGGTAGTTTCAGGTGTACGGCCAGTAGGGGGTATCGGCTCATGTCGCGTAAAATACAAAACGATCCAGGTCTGTCTATTCTACTCATCGAAGAAGTCTCCGGCGCTATTGCAGGCAGGCTGGTCGATCGCATAGGCGATTTAACGCGTAGCAGCGTTGTTGATGGCCTTGCAGTTCTAGCAGCCAAGCGGCCAGCTGTCGTGCTGTTTTGTATGGAGTCCTATTCAGTCTTAAATTTAGGCCTGGTAACGGCGATCAGCGGACTGGATGCACGGCGTCCCTTGATCCTTATAGGTAGTCATATTGAATCAAGCCAGATTCTGCCCTTTCTGGATGCCGGCGGTACCGATTTTCTGGTCGGTGATGCCCTGGCACCGGATGTCCTGGATCAGATGTGTAAGCGCAAGGGTAATCAGTATCGAAAATTGCGCGTACAGACCCGTACCCTTAATCGCCGCCAGATGGCGGTAGAAAACCTTCAGGACAGTCTTGCTGTTATTGAACAGGATCAGAAAATTGGAGCGAATGTACAGCGCTTGATGATGCCGGATTCACCCTGGGTACTCAGATCATTTCGGGTAGCTCACGACATTCGTCCAGCCTTGATCCTGAGCGGTGATTTCATTGATTATGGGGAAATGCAGGACGGTCGTTTGTTGTTTTGTCTGGCGGATGTGTCAGGTCATGGTGCTGGCAGCGCGTTTGTTACAGTCCTGTTGAGTGAATTATTCAAGCGATTTTTGAACCAGCGAACTGACAGTACTGATATAAGCCCTGAATCGGCCCTTTCTGGTTTTAATCAACAGCTATGCAGTGCGGCTTTTGAGCAGCACGTTACCATGTTAATAGGTGTGGTCGATGAAGTCTCGAATCATCTTGATTATGCCTGCGCAGGTCACTTTCCACCGGCTATATTAAGAACTGGGGACGAGGCTCAATTTTTAAATTCAGGTGGATTACCACTAGGTTTATTGAGATCAGCGGAGTATCATTCGCAACACTTGACGTTGCCGGACCAATTCGAACTGCTGGTTTGTTCGGATGGGGTTTTTGAAGGCATCATTGCTGAGAGCTTGGAAGACAAGGAGCGGCATCTGATGGATTTTGTGGCGGGTAACAATGGGCGGTTTGAGAGTTTTCTAACGCGTCTGTTTCAACGGGAGGGCGAACCTCTTTCTGACGACGCGGCTGTTTTAAGTATCCTCAGAGAATCCTGATGGGTAGCATTTTACATACAACGGTCGAAGCGACCCATGTGTTGAAACTTACCGGTGATGTCAAAGTAAGCCAGAGTCCTGCTTTAAGTCGGTTCATTGAAAACTTCGCTGAATTTGATATTTTGAAATCTTTCGTTATCGACCTGACTGATGCGCTATCAATTGACAGCACAGCTCTGGGTTTCCTGGCCAAGATTGCGATACATACCGAAAACCGGTTTCAATTCAAACCGACCATCGTTTGCTGGTCTGATGACATCAATAGGGTTATGGACAGCATGGGCTTTGCTCAGATTTTTGCGCTGTCCAGACAGCCGATTAGCTTTGTTGAAAACATGAGTGAATTAGCCTCTGATCCACCCCGGGAAGATGATCTTCGCCTGCAGGTGCTCGATGCCCATCGCACGCTCATGGCGTTGAACCACAGCAATTATGTGGAATTCCATGATCTGGTCGAGGCGCTCGAAGAAGAACTTCCCCAACCCCAAGTACCAGGCAAACAATTAGCTCGATAACCTGGCTTCGGCCTGTACGGTTGCGTTCGGTTTATCTGGGTCTTACCTGGGCTCGCGCATGCAGCATATCGTTGTTTGAAACATGCATCAGCCCCGCTATACGTCTGATAATGTGGCTCTCTTGGCTATCC
>JAPKEK010000367.1 GCA_028822125.1 Pseudomonadales bacterium
ATCTCCCGCGACGATGTAAGTAACCAACGCTTTTTTGCCCAGGTCTCTCAATAAACCCACTTTGCTTGATAATCGGCTCACTGACCCTCCCTAGCCTATTGAAATACCGTCTATTTTAGCCATTGTCGGAACATCTTTGTCACCACGACCGGACAGGTTAACAATAATATTTTGCTCTGGAGACAGGCTTGCCGCTAACTGCATGGCATAAGCAAGGGCATGACTGGATTCCAGAGCTGGTAGTATTCCTTCGAGAAGATTCAGTTGTCTGAATGCAGCCAGGGCCTCCTGATCGGTCACTGCCACATATTCTGCTCGCTTGATATCTTTAAGCCAGGCGTGTTCAGGGCCCACGCCGGGATAATCCAGGCCGGCAGAGATAGAATGAGTCTCCGCTATCAAGCCATTTTCATCCTGCATCAGATAAGTTCGATTACCATGTAAAACGCCCACCGCACCGGCTGTCAGTGGCGCCGCGTGCTGACCGGAAGCAATACCACGCCCCCCTGCCTCCACACCTACCAGCCTGACATCCTGATCATCGAGGAAAGGATAGAAGATCCCCATGGCATTGGAACCACCGCCCACACAGGCGACCACCACATCGGGCAACCCACCCTGCCTAGAAGCAAACTGCTGCTTGGCTTCTCGTCCAATAACGGATTGAAAGTCCCTCACTATCATTGGATACGGGTGAGGCCCAGCAACGGTGCCGATAATGTAATGAGTATCATCGATATTGGTTACCCAATCGCGCATGGCTTCATTGAGCGCATCCTTCAGGGTTTTCGAACCAGATGTCACCGGTACTACTTCCGCACCCAGTAATTTCATCCTGTAAACATTAAGGCTCTGTCGCTCAATATCTTCACTACCCATATAAACACAACAGGACAAGCCAAACCTTGCTGCCACAGTGGCCGAGGCAACACCATGCTGACCAGCACCTGTTTCAGCTATAATGCGCGGCTTGCCCATATGCTTAGCCAGGATTGCCTGACCGATACAATTATTAATCTTGTGCGCACCTGTATGATTTAAATCTTCGCGTTTTAGCCAGATCTGCGCGCCACCAGCTGCCTGGGTCAAGCGCTGCGCATAATAAAGAGGAGAAACCCGTCCCACATAATGCTCAAGATCCGAATTGAGTGTTGCCAGAAAATTGTCATCCACCTTTAATCGCAAATATTCATTTTCCAGGTCATCAAGGGCTGCCATTAAGGTTTCCGAAACAAACTTTCCACCATAAATCCCGAAATGACCTCTTTCATCTGGTAAAAATGGCTGCTTCTCGTTTTTCCCTGAATGTCGATCACTCATAGCGTCTGTCTCGATCAACTGTTGCAACAACAGCCAGAAATTCCTTTACCTTAGTTGAGTCTTTGATACCGGGCTCTGACTCCACGCCACTACACACATCCACTGCGTAAGGTTGCACCGTTGTTATGGCCTGGCTTACATTATACTTGTTCAAACCACCGGCCAGTATTAGAGGCTGATCAAGATCGGGCAACCCCCGCCAGTCAAAAGTCATGCCGGTTCCACCCTGCTGACCTTGCACCAAGGAATCAACCAAGATTGCCTGACTGGATGGAAAGTGCCGCACCCGGGAAGCCAGTTCAGCGCCGCTGCTAATCTTAAATACCTTCATATAGGGGACATCAAACTGTTTGCAATAAGCTTCATCTTCATCACCATGAAACTGTAGTAAATCGATCTGGACTTTATCTAAGAAGGATCTGACTTCAACGGCATTCGCATTAACGAACAGGCCGACCTTGGTTACAAAAGCGGGTACCACCGCCACAATATCAACAGCCTTCTGGACAGAAACATACCGGGTGCTTCTCGGGTACCGATTCAGGCCAATCGCATCTGCACCAGCCAGCACAGCATCCCTGGCATCCCTGATGGAGGTAATTCCACATATTTTTGCCCTGGTTCTGACCAATTTCCTGATCCCCTCCCAGATTGAGCTCAAAAAAAAGCGTAGTCTAACACGGCACACCTATTCAATGGGCAATAGTCCAATAAGGTGAGGTAATTGCGGCCCCGCCGGCAACTGGTATTGATCCGGATAGCCGACACTGACGAGATAGAGGCCGCAGGCAGGCGCCATTTTTCCTGCACGGGATCTATCCTTCATTGCCAGTAGTTGCCCTACCCATTCCAGGGGTTTGTTTCCGCAGCCTACTTCCAGTAGCACACCAATAATATTGCGAACCATATGATAGAGGAAAGCATTGGCGGTAATATCCACAAATACCAGACTCCCCTGACTTTTGACTGTAAGAGAATGAATATTCCGAATTGGCGTCCTGGCCTGGCAGTGAGCTGCTCTAAAAGAACTAAAATCCTGTTCTCCTACTAACGTCTGGGCCGCCTCATGCATAACAGCCGGTTGCAAATCCCTGAAATACCGAGCATATAGATTCGATGCAATCGGGCTGCGGCGCCTTTTATTGTAGATAATGTACAGGTAACGGCGCGCAATGGCGGAACGACGAGCATCAAAAGCACTGGATACCGGTTGCATCCAGACCACGGCAATATCATCAGGGAGAAGCGCGTTGGTCCCTTCGATCCAGGCTTTACTGGTACGGACAACACCCACATCAAAATGAACCACTTGCTGAGTTGCGTGAACACCGGTATCCGTACGACCCGCACAATTAACCGTTATTCGAGTATTGGCAATCTTACTCAGGGCATCTTCCAGTTCGGCCTGAACCGTACTGACACCCCGTTGTCTTTGCCAGCCATGGTATGCAGTACCATCGTAGGCGATACCCAGCGCTACTCTATCCAAATCAGATCAACTTTCCTGGAGACTACTCTTGCTTGATCGCGGCTAACATCTGTTCAGCCTCATCGACTTCAGATTTTAAACCCTGTTTGACAACCTGTTGCAGCAATTTAACCGCCCCCGCTTGATCACCCATCTCAAGGTAGGCTCTGGCTAAATCCAGATTATTCCCCGAGTCATCATCTAAATCCAGTTCTTCTAAAGGCTCATCCAGATCAGTTTCTTCTGGTTCGGCAGCAGCATCAGTGTCTGCGCCTGTTAGCTCGCTGCCCGACGCTAACGGGTCTAACTCAATCTCCAGGTCGAGCTCTGCTAAATCGTCATTGGTCTTATCTATCTCTAATTCGCTATCCAGATCCAGATCAATATCCAGATCAATATCCAGATCGATCTCATCCTGGCTGACATCGTCTTCTGCCTCATCTGTACTCAGACCGTCTTGCAAACTGGCGACTGCTTCCTCTGAGTCGGCGTCATCATCGAGGCCCAGTGGTGGGTCCTCCTTAAACACAACAGCGACTTCCTCGCCGTCTAAATCTGCCTGCTCTGACTCATCATCGTCCGCGACAGGGTCGGATTCAGCAGACGCATTCATTGCATCTACCTCATTGTCTATTTCTGTTACCGCATCATCGATCTCCAGTACTTCATCATCTGTTTCCATGACCTCATCATCTGTTTCCGATATCTCATCATCTATTTCTATCGATGATGGGTCCATATCAAAGTCATCTCCCGGATCCAGATCATGGTCCTGCTGCAGCGACTCATCGAGATCTGAATCCTGTTCCTGTGGCTGCTCTGCTTCGGGTTCAGCGGGCTCATCCAGATCAGAACTCAGTGGCGGTTCTTCAACTCTGGCTTGGTCTACTTCCTGTGCTGCTGCTGTTGTGTCACTATCAGCTGAATGAACTGCAGCAGTCTGTGATGCATTGTCCCCCTGGGAGGCGACTGCATTGATGCCATCATCTTCGCGTCTACGTCGGTTTCTTGCATAAAGCATGGCTGACACCAGTACCAGCACCAGTAACCCAGCCAGAAGTATCTGGATATACAGGTTCCCCAGTAATCCCAATGAGCCAGACTGTTCAAAAGGGTCTGATCTTTTCT
>JAPKEK010000368.1 GCA_028822125.1 Pseudomonadales bacterium
GCATTGATGGCCTTGGCGCTCTCATAAGAGCGCTCCACCCGCCTGGCAAACTCAACGCGTCTCTGCTCCGGATCTTCAATAGCGGCGAGCTCATTGCGAAAGCCGAGCTTAACTGCACCCTCAATATTCATCCCTGCAAATTCAGCGGTTGGCCAGGCCACTGTAAAAAACCCGACCAGGGCACTGGCACCACACATCGCCTGCACACCTAAGCCATAGGCTTTCCGGACCACGACACCAAACAAAGGGGTGGTCAAGTTTGCACCAGCATTGAACATGCGGACACTGTGGCGAACCAAACCGGTCCGTTCAGCATCTGGCCCCACCATAATACCCGGGCAATCCATCAAGCTCAGAATGGGAATATCAAAAGCATCACACAACTGCATGAAGCGCGCGCCTTTATCTGCACCATCAGAATCGATAGCACCTGCCAGATGATGTGGGTTATTGGCGATGACGCCCATGGGCCGACCTTCGATTCGAATAAAAGCAGTAATCACCCCAACACCAAATTTTTCGCGTATCTCCAGAACAGACTCTTCATCAGCCAGGGTGTTAATTATCTCTCTCATATCGTAAAGACGCAGTCGATTCTCCGGTATTACATGGCGCAACCTTCGTTGCTCCGGGGCTTCCCAGGTCTTTACGTCACCCTGAAAGTAAGACAGGTACTTGCGGGCTACCTGGACCGCTTGTCGTTCGTCCTCAACGAGGATATCAACCACACCATTGGGCACCTGGAATGACATGGGCCCGACTTCTTCGGGTGTATAAATACCCAGCCCGCCACCCTCAATCATAGCCGGTCCTCCCATCGCCAAGGTAGATCCCTGGGTCGCAATAATGACGTCACAGCAGGCAACCAGTGCGGTATTGCCAGCAAAGGTGCGGCCATTGACCACCGTGACCAGTGGCACCAGGCCACTTAATTTAGAAAACTGAGTAAAAGTGTGGGTATCAAAGGCAACGCCAGGGCCGGTCGAATCATCCCCGGGTCGGCCGCCACCGCCTTCACCAAAAAGCACCAACGGCATTCTGAATCGATAAGCCAACTCGAACATCCGGTCCTGCTTATAGTGGTTGCGACCACCCTGGGTCCCGGCCAGGACCGTGTAATCATAGTGCACCACCATTGCCCGGGCAGTTTCTTCGTCGAATAAGTCCGCGTTAATCGTACCGGTACCGGCAAGCAAGCCATCAGCCGGCGTGTTTTTGCGCAGACTATCGATGTCATGACGCTGATGCTGTCGAGCCACGATCAAAGGCCAGTACTCTTTAAAGGAGCCTGGGTCCATGAGTTCCTGGATATTCTCCCTGGGCATGCGAAAGCCCCGGGCTTTTCGTTTTGCCACAGCTTCAGGTCTGTTTTCATCCAGCGTATAAGCATGGCGAAGGTAGCTTTCCTCGAGGTCCGGCCGGATATAGTCAAGATCCACTTCTTCTACCCCGGCCTTGGAAGCCACACTGACCTCAGCTTCCTGAATAAAAACGATGGGATAGCCTTCGCGGACCACATCACCGATCGCCATGGTGATATCTCTTACAATACCGTCACAATCCGATTCAATAACGTGTTCCATTTTCATCGCTTCAACAACGGCAACTGCCTGGCCAATCCTAACCTCATCATCGATGCAAACATCGATCGACACGATGGTACCCTGAATGGGTGCGTTCATTCCCACCGAACCCTCTGGTCCACGAACTCCTTCAGTTTGCTGTACCTGCGCATTCTGGCCCTGTTCAGCCTTGACCTTGGCATCGTGGTCAAACAGGGCCAGGGGATCGCTGGTATCAACCCGGGCGCCAGCGAAGCCCGTTACGGTAACACCAACACTATTGTCGACAAAGCGTAGCGGCTGAGGGGCAGCGGTAACGGTCAACTCGGCCAGATGCTCTGCGATCCACTGGGTGTGAACCTCCCCCCGAGTGAAATCGTCGTGATTAAGGATGTTCTGCAGGAAGGAAATATTATTGGCCACACCCGCCAGGCGAAATTCGGACAAGGCCCTGTTGCAGCGATGCGCGACTGCCTCAAAATCAGCCTGCCGATTATGCACAATGACTTTTGCCAGCAGGGAATCAAAAGCAGTACTGATCTGATACCCCGCGTAACCAAACCCATCGGTGCGCACGCCGGGTCCGCTGGGAGCATCATAAGCGGTTAAAATGCCACTGCCCGGCCTGACACTGCCATCTTCCCTTATGGTCTCCATATTAACCCGAGCCTGAATAGCAAAACCACTGGCGGAGTTCACAGCGGGATCAGCCAGGCCCAGTTCATCAAGTGTTTCACCGGTGGCAAGGCGGATCTGGGTCTGCACCAGGTCAACGCCAGTGACCGCTTCGGTGACGGTATGTTCAACTTGCAACCGGGCATTGGCCTCAATAAAGAAGAAACAGGGCTGATCACCACTATCGTCCAGTAGAAATTCAAATGTGCCAAGATTGCTATAGCCAGTCTGCTCGGCAAAGCGAACCGCGGCAGAGATAATGTCTTTTCTCATCGTCGCAGACAGATTGCTGGCTGGTGCCACTTCGATCAGTTTCTGATTATGTCTTTGAATACTGCATTCCCGTTCACCCAGGTGACTGACCTTCCCACTGAGATCCCCGAGAATCTGAACCTCCACATGCCGGGCTCTTTCAACAAATTCCTCCACATAGACTTCCGCCAGTCCAAACGCAGCCATGGCTTCACGCTGGCAACGCTCGAAAATAGCTTCCAATTGCCCTGGGTCGGTCACCGGAGCGCTACCTCGCCCTCCACCACCGGCAAGTGCTTTTATCATAATTGCACGGTCATTGCCAAGAGACTCCATAAAAGCGCTTGCCTGGGAAACGGTTACGGCCTGGTCTATGCCTTTAAGGACAGGCACATCCGCTGCTATCGCTGCCTTGCGGGCACGTGCTTTATCACCAAACAACGCTAGATGTTTGACCTGCGGACCTATAAATGTGATGCCCTGTTCTCCACAATGTCTGGCAAAATCGGCTTGCTCTGACAAAAAACCATACCCCGGGTGAATGGCATCACAACCCAGGTCTTTTGCTGCGGCGATGAGGGCATCAGCATCCAGGTAAGCACTGGCACCCAGCCCCGTCAGAGCACAGGCTTCATCAGCAATTCGAGTATGCAGGCAATGCTCATCATCTTCAGAAAATACAGCCACAGTCCTGAGTCCCAGGTCTGCTGCTGCACTGGCAATACGAATCGCTATTTCACCGCGATTGGCAATAAGTAGTGCTTTAAAAGCCATAACAACGCCTCACTTGAGTTCTTGAGTATGCCTGATTTTGACCAGCAATAAGCCAACTATTGACCAGCTAAATCGGCTGTAATACCCGATGCAACCAGCAGGGCATACGCCTGCTCGCCGATACCCAACTCTTCGGCCAGTACCTCCCTACTGTGTTGACCCACGCAAGGGGCAGCTGTTAACGGTGATGACGGCGCAGCTGAAAACTGCCAGGGTCGACCCGGAAGCCAGGTTTTACCGGCCTGGGGATGATCCACCAGAGACACAAAACCTGACTCTTTGAAAGGAGCATAAGGTTCACTATATAACTCGTACAGCGGAACAACCCTTGATGAGGTAACTCCCAGCGCGGCCAACGCCGTTTCGGTATCTCTGGCATCCTGCAGCGCAACCCATTGGCTGAGGATTCCATCCAGTTCAGGTTCATTAGCCTTACGCAACGCCATACTGGCAAAGCGAGCAGCCAATAACTTCGACTCTCCCGTATAGGCTACCAGCGCATTCCAAGCAGCTTCACTTTCGGTGGCTATTGCCAGCCATTCGTTGTCCCTGGCCTGATAATTATTATGCGGTGAAACCCGTGGATGATGATTACCTCGCGGTACCGGCAGATGACCTGTTGCATCCCGTTCCAGCAGGGCTTCC
>JAPKEK010000369.1 GCA_028822125.1 Pseudomonadales bacterium
CGCTTTGTTTATGTGTCAAACCGAGGCGCCGACAGCATCGCAGTATTTGCTGTGGTTGAAGGCAAGCTTTCGCAATTGCAGGTGGTGTCTGCACACGGGCGGCACCCAAGGCACTTCTTGCTGGTTCCTGGCTATTTAATCGTTGCCAGTCGAGATGACAATTGTTTAATCCTGTTGAAGCGGGACACGCAATCAGGTCGGTTAAGTTCCCTGCCAGTAGCGGAACTAGTGCTGCCGTGTCCTGTGCACATTTTAGCGCTCGACTAGCGATTCAGTCATCCTTATCGGCGAACCCCTCTCCAAATTGGCAGTTGAGCGAGGCTGCATTGCTTTCATTGAGTCTGTCGCAAGGATAATTTCCTGATTTTAGCAGGCTGGAAAGTATCATCTGGCTTGTTTTCCGTATTGCTTTCAGCAGCCGTAACCTTAAGGCTAGTGCTCGCCTGAAAGCTGCCCGATTCCGAATATCCAGCGGTTTTAGAGTCAGTTGGGCAGGATTCGGCGGTGGCAGGACGATATCGATGAAATTCTTTATTTGCCCTTTTTTCACAGCTTGGTTATCTTCTTCTTTCAAGTGAGAGAGGGCTTGTTATGCAGCATCAATTGTCTACTTCAGATATTCAATTTAGGGGTGAAGTACAAGGGTTTTTGTCCCAGAATTTATCCCAGGCTACCAGTGATTTAGTGCGTTATTCCTTGCCTGTACCTAAAACGATTCAGAAAGACTGGACTCGAAAGCTTTTTAAGCAAGGCTGGGCAGCGCCCAATTGGCCGGTTGAATACGGAGGTACAGGCTGGACAATGGCGCGGCGGCAATTGTTCGAGGTAGAGATGAAAACGCACAATGCGCCCGAATTAGAAGGCTTTGGCTTTAATATGGTGGGGCCAGCGATAATCCGATATGGCAGCAAAGAGCAGAAAGATTTTTTCCTGCCAAAAATCCTTAATGCTGAGATCAACTGGTGCCAGGGGTATTCCGAACCTCAATCGGGGTCTGATCTGGCTTCTTTGCAGATGAGGGCAGCACTGGAAGGCGACAGCTATTTAGTTAATGGCTCTAAAATATGGACTTCAGCAGCCGAACATGCAGACTATATATTCGCTCTGGTGCGAACAGACCCGGCAGCCAAGAAACAGCTGGGGATCAGCTTCTTGCTGATCGATATGAATACGCCTGGAATTGAAGTCAGGCCTTTGCTTGCCTTTAATGGCAAACAACTTTGGAATCAAGTTTTTTTTAGCGATGTGCGGGTCCCTCGGCATAACCGTCTTGGTGATGAAAACCAAGGCTGGACAGTGGCCAAAAATTTGCTGGGTAATGAGCGGTTTATGGTGTCCAGGGTTGCTGAAAACAAACGTATTCTCTCCAGACTGCATGAATTATTAGCATCTCCTCAACAGGTTGACATCGTCCTCGAAGTTGCTTTTTGCAAGCGCCTGGCAGAGCTGGAAATTCGCCTGAGTGGGTTAGAGGCAATGGCATCAAGATTACTGGGTCGCTTTGATTCGGGTTTGAGTATCGGTGCTGAGCCATCCATGCTGAAACTTATGGGTAGCCAATTGGTTCAGGAATTAGATCGTCTGCTGTATGAGGTGATCGCTTATTGTGGCTTGCCACTGGACTCAGTTTCAAGGCCAGATGATCCAGTGCCGGTGTACTCAGATTCTTCAGACATGATAGCCAGTGCCATGTTTCATCATCGCGGCTATACCATTGCGGGCGGCACCAGTGAGGTCCAGCATAATATTATTGCCAAGCAGGTATTAGGCCTTTAAGGCTGTAACAAAACATAGCTGATTACCTTGCGTCTGTCGTTACATTAGCACTTTCGCTGCCAGTCGCTAGTCTAGTCCGGCGGCTTCTCGGACCAGTCACAGATGATGGATATGACACTCGCTGTAATTTTCTTTGCGGTAGGAAGGTGCAGAAATTCGTTGGGGCCATGGGCATTGGACATGGGGCCCAGAACGCCTGTTACGACGAATTGAGCATCCGGTAGCCTGCTTGCCAGTGCCTCCATAAATGGGATGCTGCCTCCGCAACCCATGGACATGGCAGGTAAGCCAAAAAAAGCGTTGGAAGCACGATGCAATGCAGTGGTCAGTTCTGGCTGTTCAGCAGGCGCCTGCCAGCCGGGATTGGGGAGATCAGGAACAAAGGTGACTCTGGCTGAATGAGGGGCCTGTGATTCCAGCAGACTTGATAGTTTTTCAAGGGCTTGAGCTGCGTCGATTGTTGGTGGCAGGCGTAATGCTAATTTAACTTTAGTGAATGCTCTGAGCACATTGCCTGCTTTGTCTACGCCAGGAAGTCCATCCATACCGGTTATCTCGAGCGCAGAAAGCCAGGTATTATTGAGTATTAATTCGGTGGGGTTGGTTGATATTGGTTGGGCGACCTGATCAAACAGGTGTGAGAATTGATCTTTGAGCACTTCTCCCGCCAGTTCCGCTTCTTTTCTGCGCTGCGCTGGTATCTGCTCCTGCAGGAAGTCCGGCGTGATCAATCCTGTCTGCTCGTCTTCAAGGCGTGAGATAACCTGGCGCAGTATGCGAAAACTCGATGGTACGATGCCCCCTGCTGCGCCCGAATGTGCCGCCTGGTTGAGCACAGTAACGTTTAGTTCACCGGTGATGATCCCCCGTAGGGAAGTGGTAACCCACAGCTGCTGGTAATTACCGCAGGTAGAGTCTAAAGCAAACACCA
This sequence comes from Pseudomonadales bacterium, assembly GCA_028822125.1. Classification (GTDB taxonomy): domain Bacteria; phylum Pseudomonadota; class Gammaproteobacteria; order Pseudomonadales; family Azotimanducaceae; genus UBA9926. The sequence goes on from JAPKEK010000369.1 coordinate 2,708, forward strand.
GGCTGGGCTTGCCAATCACTGGGTCCAGGGCATCCATATAAGCAAGCAGGTCAGGGCTGCCACTTTCCTCCGAGCATTCTATTAGTATTACTATCCGAGGTAAGGGGCGGTTCAGCTTTAACAAGAGTTTTACAGCGCAGATGGCCGCATAGACAGCGTAACCATCATCTGCGCCACCGCGACCAAATAGCTTATCCCCTCTGCGGACCGGCTTCCAAGGGGCCAGACCTTCATGCCAGCCTGAGAATTCCGGTTGTTTGTCAAGATGCCCATACAGCAGGATAGTATCGTCTAATTGTCCAGGCAGTTCCGCTACCAGTGTCGGGGTTAGTCCAGGTATTTCGTGAATAGTAATTTCAAGGCCCTGAACATTTTGTTTATCGATCCAGTCTTTGACGTGGTTGATGGCTGCGTGCATGTAGCCGTTGCTGTGCCATTGTCTGTCAAAGGAAGGTGATAAGTTGGGGATAGCGATATAGTCGCAAAGGCTGTCTATGATTCGTTCTTCCCAGAACTGCTCGGTTTGGGAAAGAAGCCAGTCGCTATCGATGCTAAGGTCACCTGGTTTCTGGCGCATCATTCTTCCCTGACTGGCCGGGTGTCTGGTTTAGCAGGGGAGGCCGGCTCTATCGGATCAAACTCGCCTTCGAGTATGATTGTAGAGCTTCGATGCTGAGTTGGTGAGTCAGCCGCGGGATTTTTACTGATGATATTGGGTATGATCCTGCTCAGAGCGTATTGTGCCAGTGCTTTCCTGATAGCGGGTATGAGAATCAGAAAGCCTACGCTGTCAGTAATCAGACCCGGTGTTAATAGCAATGCACCGGTAATGAGAAGCAGTAAACCCTCTATCACTTCGATCTGTGGGATTTCTCCCTTACTGAGTTTGTTCTGTCCCTTGATCAGTGTATTCAGGCCTGCACGCCTGACCAGGAACAAGCCAATTGCGGCCGTCCCGATGATGAGCAGAAGTATATCAAAGATGCTCAGATAGGTGCCCAGTTCAAGTAATATCAGGATCTCACATATCGGTATCGCTAACAGGAAATAGAACAGGTGCTTCATGAGTGGAATAATGAGCAGCGGGGCGGGGATAAGCAACCCATTTAGCTGTTTTAATTGAAAGGCTTTTTTTTCAATGTTGTTTTAATTGAAAGGCTTTTTTTTCAATGTTGTTTTAATTGAAAGGCTTTTTTT
>JAPKEK010000370.1 GCA_028822125.1 Pseudomonadales bacterium
CAGATTAACGGCCGTGACTCGTTTTCTGCTATCAAGATCATACAAAGTAATAGTCGATGGTGACGAACCAACCGCTACCAGCGTATCCGTAATCACGCACATGCCCCTGCCAAAACCCTGACGGGCGACTCGAGCATCATCAACACCCGCATGTTCCAGTTCCACGGGATCATAGGTAATGATTTTTAAGACTGATTCATCTCCGGACCTTGGCACAAACCTGATCACATCACTTTGCGTATCATTAAAGATAACTCCGCCACGAAACGGCCTGGCATTATGACAACCTGTGGGCAGGCTGCAATATTCTGAGACCTCCATCGCGCTGTTTAGCGTCAGTAGCGCGCCCGTATTAAGGCCACTGAAGTAAATTCCATCGCTAGCCACATGGACCATATTAATATGGTAATTATTTGAAAAAGGCGGCCCACCCCTGGCCAATGGATCAAACCTCTGACCGACCCACTGACTGCCATTGCGTGAAATATACAAGCCCCAGATAAATACTTTCGTTTCCAAATTAAAAACGAGCAAGCTGTCGTAGCCCGTTGACGTCAGGAACAGTAAATGGTCTCGCCGGCTTATCTCATGGCAGTGTTTAAGATACTCATTGCGGTAAGAAGCAATCAATTTAAAATCTCTGGAATAACAGAATAGCTCGTCGCTGGCAGCAATCCAGACAGTCTCATCGGTAAATTCAATGCCGCGCAAGCCTCGATCCCAGCCTCGTCCTGAAAAATCAATGTCACCCGTATTCCAATCAATATGTTGCTCTACTGTCTGGTCAGAAAAATCAATAGTAAATACTCCGCCGTGACTCTGGCCTTTCTGGCTTCCCCTGACAACGGAAGTCGCAATCAGTTTGGGTAAATCATCTAGGGTCATAGCTTGCTCAGAGCTAATGCTCAATCGGGTAGCACGGAGGCGAGAATATCGCTTAACGGTTCAAGGTGCGAGGCAAATTTTTTCCAGGTGCCGATTGAACCCTGGTAGATGGGCTGACGGACCTGTTCTGAACTAGCCGTTCTCACGGCACGCTTTGTTTCGTGAAAATTCACGCAGGCCTGCTCAAAAGGGAGATCACAAAAATCAAGAATTCTACTCACCTGATGCTCGAGATCGTTGACGACTTCCTCGTATTGGACTCTTAGAACCTTGCCTGGCAGCACATCGTTCCAATGGGCCATCAACTGTTCGTATTCCAGGTAGAATTCACCTAGTTCAAACAAATCGTAGGTGAACGTCTGCCCCTTTGCAAAATGCTGCTTAAAACAACCCAGGCAACTATCCAAGGGATGTCGCCTGGCATCTATTATCTTGGCGTTAGGCAGTATCGTGGATATAAAACCAATATAGGCGAAGTTATTGGGCATTTTATCCGTAAACCTCATTCCCGCACCTCGGTGTCTCCGAGTCTGCTCCAGATAAGTAACCCCCAGTGCCTCGAATTCATCCTCGCGCAGATCCGAAATTGAGCCAGGAAATGCACGGCCTTGCCGCTTATCCGTTATCGACTGCGCAATCATGCTTATATCTGGAAGCTCGCTAGTACCGTCCACCTGGCTGTGGCTGGCCAGTATCTGCTCGAGCAGGGTCGATCCAGAACGGGGTAAGCCAAGAATAAAAATAGGATCAATGGCCTGACAACCTACGCCCTTGAGGCGTTTATCTTCAAAGAAGTCCTTACTGAACGTCTGATGCATTTTCTCATGGGCAATCTGGGTCTGTACGGGATCATAAGCTATGGTTTCGCGGTGTTTTGTGTTTGCCAAACTGTAGTACTCAAAAGCTCTGTCAAAATCCTTGTTATCTTCATAAGCCTTTCCAAGCGTAAAGGCAAAGTGAACACGGCAATCCACAGGCAAATCTTCCCTGGCCAGGCGTTGTTCCATATCTTCAATCTCATCGGCTGAGAACCGAAAGGTTTTCAAATTGGCCAGGCTGTAATAAGTTTCCCCAAAATTTGGACGCAATGCGATAGCCCTCCGATAAGCTTCGATACCACCTTTTTGATCACCCACAGTCTTGAGAACATGGCCCAGACCAATATGTGCGCCGGTCAGTTCCGGATCCAATACCACCGCACGCTGATATGACATTATGGCCTCTTCAGGTTGCGCGGCCATCGCCAGGGCAGCACCATGAAAATAATGGGTTAGCGAATTATTTTTATCCAGCGTGATTGCTTTGCTGAGCACGTCAACCGCTTCTTCAAATCGATTCAGTTCCTTTAACACCGTACCAAGATCATGCCAGGCAGCAATGAATCGAGGCGCAATCTCTGTGATACGGATCAACAGCGCTTCGGCATCATCATAGCAATGGGCATTAATAGCGATTCGAGCCAGCAACAACGCCGAATTGACATCTCGTGGATTTTCTCTGACGAGTTCCTGCGCTAATTTCTCAGACGCTCGAAATCTGCCCTCAGCAAACAATCGGGTCGCCTGCTCAAGCTTCGCCTGATGGGGCGACAGTTCTATCCCTCTCGCCAGCGCAGTTTCTGCTTCATCATGACGCCCCAGCAGCTTCAGTGCCCCTCCCAGTTTGGCAAAAGCCCCCGCATTCCTCGGCGCAAGTTCAGTGGCCTTGTGCAGATGCGGCAACGCCTCCTGGGCACGCCCAAGATTGAGTAGCACCGCGCCCAGGTCTTCGCGTGCACGAGCATGCCCTGGTGCTACTTTCACCGCCTGAGTCAACACCCTCTTCGCTTCATCAAATTCATTACGGTCAGCTAAAATGGTGCCCAGTAAAGCAATAAAATTTACATCTCCTGGATCCTCGCGGACAGCTTCGCGGCAAAGACTCTCCGCCTCGCTGCGAGCACCGCCTTTAAGCAGTTTCACTGCTCTTTCAAATAGATGCCGAGGATGGGTTTCAGTAACCATACAACGAGATTCTCCAAACTACACTTTAATCACAATTCAATGACCAGACGGTCACGATTTTGCCATAAAACTCGTTGAACCGCATTCAGGAACAGGAAGTTCTTTGTTGTTGCCAACGTCCATTAGATAGTAGTCTTATGCCGTTGTGGTATTTACCCAGCAACTGCAGTGGCTGCGCTGGGCGCTAGAGCCAATCCGGCACATGCCTACAATATGATGTTTTTTGCCTTTGCATTTTCTCAGGCGCTCGATGCACAGGTTCTGCCAAAGCTATCAATGGACGGGCTCTACTTGGTTTTATCGCTTGCTTCCTGTTCACCATTTCTTTTATAAACTGGATCCCAAAGCGCGCGGCAAACAAGGCAACTACCATAAAGACCGATTCCTCAGCCAGCCCGGACGCAGCTCCAGATGCCGAACCACCACCCGTGCCTGCCTATCTACCCTGGTTATGTCTGGCGGCAATATTCATAACCTACATTAATATTGGCCCCTACTGGACCTACATCGAACTGGCAGCACTGAATGGCAACACGACACCTTCATGGGTCAGTCAGGTTTTGGTCTGGGCATCTTTTTGTTCCATCGTGGGTTGTTTATTCGCCACCTTACTGCGTAATCGATATGGCCTCGCCCGACCCTTGCTGGCAACCCTGGTCGTGATGGCGATAATAGCTGGCATGCTGGCAAGTGGAATTAATGATCAAAAACTACTGTTCAACCTTTTCTCTTTCAATTTGCTATAGATTTTTTTTGACGTCTATCAGATGTCCACTGTGGCAAATATTGATCAACCCGGTAAATTTTCCGCATTAATGCCGGGCGCCCAGGGGTTGGGACAGATCGTCGGGCCTAACCTTGCAGCATCTCTGCTGGTCATGAATCTGGGCTATAGTGCAGTATTCATTATGTGCGCCTGTACAGCCATGCTGATGTATTTATGTATTTAGTTATATCTGAGGAGTTTTCTGCATTCACTGTGGGTTATGTCGTTTTCTGTATGATT
>JAPKEK010000371.1 GCA_028822125.1 Pseudomonadales bacterium
TGCAGATGTGGTTTTAAAAGCCACTAAAGTTGATGGTATATATTCTGCAGACCCTGTTTTAAATCCGGATGCAACGCGTTACAGCAAAATAACTTATGATCAGATTCTTGAACAGCAGCTAGCTGTAATGGATTTGACAGCGATCTGTCTTGCTCGAGACCATAATATGCCACTTCGAGTGTTTAAACTTGAAAAAGAAGGCGCGCTACGAAATGCGGTTGTTGGTGATGAAGAAGGTACCCTGGTAGTCAGTCGATAGCGGGAATAAATGAAGATGATCATTGAAGAAATCAAGCAGGAAGCCGATACGCGAATGGGCAAAAGTATTGTTTCGCTGGAGGTTGCTTTCGCAAAAATAAGAACTGGGCGTGCCCATCCCAGTTTACTCGATTCCATCTCAGTGGATTACTACGGTACTATGACTCCGCTGAAGCAAATTGCTAATATCAATGTTGAAGATGGACGATCCCTGATTGTTGCTCCTTGGGAGAGGCCGATGATTCCCGTGATCGAAAGGGCAATTCATAAATCTGATCTTGGCTTGAATCCTTCCAGTGGTGGAGAAAGTATTCGTATACCCATGCCGCCATTGACAGAAGAAAATCGGCGTGACCTGGCAAAGATTGCAAGGTCCGAAGCGGAAGGCGCTCGAATATCCATCCGAAATATTCGTCGGGATGCTAATAATGATTTGAAAGATTTCCTAAAAGGAAAAGAAATCTCTGAGGATGAGGCCAGGCGGGGAGAAGACCAGATCCAGAAGTTGACGGATGACCACATAAAGGCCGTAGACAAGGCGCTGCAAGCCAAAGAGGCGGATTTGATGGAGCTTTAAGGCCCATCTGAATCCAACCCATGCTGAAGCAGAGAATCATAACGGCTCTATTGATAGCGCCTCTGGGAATAGGTTGTTTATTCTATCTGCCTGATCCAGGGTTTTCTCTTTTCATCGCCATCGTCATTGGCGTCTGTGGCTGGGAATGGGGCAATTTTGCCAGGCTCGGATTTTTGTCCAGAACAACCTACGGTGTGCTGACTGGGCTGATGCTCCTGCTGATGACTTTTACAGGTCTTGGATTGGAGCTCATAGCGGCGCTATGGTGGCTGGTCGCCTTGTTACTGGTTGTTAATTACCCGCGAATGACCCATCTCTGGAGCTCATCGACAGCCATAATGCTGTGTGGCTGGCTGGTGCTTATCCCTTGTGGGGAGGTGCTTATTGCTATTAAGAAACTGCCCGAATCCGATTTTTTGTTTGTTCTTTTGTTCTTTCTGATCTGGTCTGCAGATATAGGTGCCTATTTCTGTGGTCGGGCCTGGGGAAAAAATAAACTGCTTGTAGCGGTAAGCCCCGGGAAGTCACGAGAAGGCCTCTATGGAGGCGCCTGCGTGGCGCTCGTGATTGGTTTGTCTACGGCAATAGGGCTGGGAGGGCTGACCTCCACATTGGGATTGCCCATGGTGTATTTTTCGTTCGCCTGCCTTAGTGTGGTTTTGGTGTCTGTATTGGGAGACCTGACGGTGTCCATGTTCAAACGTGAGCGGGGGATTAAGGATTCAAGCCAGCTCCTGCCAGGACATGGTGGTTTCCTTGATCGTCTTGACAGTCTGTTTTCAGCGGCGCCTGTTTTCTTTCTGCTATTGCCAGTATTGATGAAGGATTCAGTTCAGTGATTCACCAGGTCACCATACTTGGGTCGACAGGATCCATAGGGCAGAGCACTTTAGAGGTAGTGAGTGGCCGGCCAGAGTACGCAGTTTTTGCTTTGTCGGGCCATAAAAATATTAAAATGCTGTCGGCGCAGTGCCAGAACCACAGACCGCAATATGCCGTGCTGGCGGACCCAGATGATGCGGCTTTTCTGGCCAGAGAATTTGTGGAACTGGGCCTGTCTACGGTGGTGTTATGTGGTCAGCAAGCTCTGCAACAGATTGCTGCCGACCCAGCAGTGGATATCGTTATGGCAGCGATCGTCGGCGGGGCTGGATTGCGGCCCACATTTGCTGCAGTACAGGCAGGTAAAAAAGTACTTCTCGCGAATAAAGAGTCTCTGGTTTTAGCGGGCCAGTTGTTCATGGATGAAGTCAGCAGATCGGGTGCAACTTTGATACCCGTTGACAGTGAGCACAATGCCATTTTTCAGTGTCTTGGTAACCAACTGGAAGTTTCCGCAGGCGTTGAAAAAATCCTCCTCACTGGGTCAGGGGGGCCCTTGCTGCGAAGAGCTATAGAAACGCTGCCCGAAGTGACCCCCGATGAAGCCTGTGCGCATCCCAATTGGCAGATGGGAAGGAAGATTTCCGTTGATTCTGCAACAATGATGAACAAAGGTCTTGAATTAATCGAAGCCTGCTGGTTGTTTGGACTCAGTCCTGACCAGATAGAAATAGTGATTCATCCGCAGAGTATCGTGCATTCCATGGTGCAGTACCGGGACGGCTCAGTGCTTGCTCAGTTAGGCCAGCCGGATATGAAAACTCCCATCGCTCATGCGCTGGCATGGCCCGATAGGATGGATGCTCAGGTGGAGCGGTTAAATTTCTCCAATATCAGGGACCTGCAGTTCGAAGCTGTTGAATTGTCTCGATTCCCTTTGCTGGAATTGTGTAGGCAGGCTTCCCAGATGGACCAGTGTTATGCCATTGCTCTCAACGCGGCCAATGAAATATCCGTTGCTGCCTTTTTAGAAGGCCAGATCAGATTTACGGAAATCCAGTTGATCGTGGAAGCTGCCGTTAATAGCACCCACCCCATAGAACTTCTTTCAATTGAGGATGTCTTAACAGTAGACCAGCATGCGAGAGCATGGGCTCTGCAAAGTGTTTCGGAAAGACTATGATTGAAATCCTGCAAAGTATTCTCGCCTTACTGGTAAGCCTTTCCATACTGGTGACAGTGCACGAGTTTGGCCACTACTGGGTAGCAAAGAAGTGTGGTGTACAAGTTCTGAGATTCAGTGTTGGTTTTGGCAAACCGATTTTTACGTATCGCGGGAAAGCACCAGACTTAAAAACTGACGAACGCTCAGAGACTGGCACGCGCAGCAATGAGTCTTTGCAACCGACGGAGTTTTGTATTGCTGCTATTCCATTGGGCGGCTACGTCAAAATGCTGGATCAGAGAGAGGGGTTCGTTGCTGACGACCAGGTTCATCATTCTCTCAATAGTAAACCAGTATTGCAGAGGATCGCTATTGCGGCTGCGGGGCCTATGGCCAATTTCCTGTTAGCTATCCTCGCTTACTGGATATTGTTTGCCTCTGGCATTACCGGCGTAGTTCCCATGATTGGCACATTAGGAGTGGAAAGCTCTGCTTATCTTGCTGGACTCAGATCTGGCCAGGAGATATTAACAGTAGATGGTCAGGACACTTCCACCTGGTCTGACGTGAATCTGAAGTTGTTTGAACGACTGGGTGAAACAGGCGAACTATCCTTTCGGGTCAGAGAACCTGGCGCATTAGATACCACCGGCGATTATAGCGTTGAAATTACCCGCTGGCTGGTGGGTGAAGACGAGCCACGTCCTGCTGCTTCTCTGGGCCTGGTTCCGAAAATACCTGTATATCCAGCTGATATTGGACTTATTGTGGCCGGCGGTCGAGCTGAGCAGGCCGGCCTTAAGGTAGATGACCGGGTAACGGCAATAAACGGGCTCAGGTTGCAATCCTGGCAGGGTTTGGTCCGCCAGATGCAGTCTAGTGCCGAAGTCATGCTGGTGGTTGATGTCCTCAGAGGGGGTCAGAAAGTCACCCTGCCGATCACACCCGAGGCAGTGGTTAAAAACGGGGTCACAACGGGTGTGATTGGAGCAGCAAGAGTCACCGTACCCTGGCCGGAGGAGATGCTCAGGAAAGTCAAATATCCCATTTATTC